>JBEKJN010000001.1:0-45366 GCA_050011235.1 Verrucomicrobiota bacterium
CAGTTCATTTGTCAAAGCTTCATATTGATAAATTGCCCATATCACAAAAATTTCATACTGCTCGGGTATGTATTCGAGAACTGCATTGGGTTCATTATCCGCATGTTTGAAGAAGCCTCCCGCCTTACTGAGTTGATTGTATAATTCTTTGTGTTGAGACTTAACGATATGAGCTTCTAACCACTTCGTAATGGCCTTCGGATTGTTTGCGTGTTTGCAAAGATCACGGGTTATAACGTAGGCGGCGTAAGACAGCGTATGTATTGAAACGAAATCGCCACCGGCAAAGAATAATTTGACCGCCGTTTCAAGTTGCCGCCGCGCGGAGTCTAATTTTGTAACTTGAATTCTGTTTTTTTCCATTTACTTCGGCTTTCCCAGCTTCACCTTCGCCGCCACCTGGGACACATCCTTGTCGCCGCGGCCGGAGAGGTTCACGATGATGAGCTTGTTCTTGCTCATTTTGGGCGCGCGTTTCATGACTTCGGCAATCGCATGGGCGCTTTCCAGCGCAGGGATGATCCCTTCCAGCCGTGCCAGTTTCATGAACGCGGTGAGCGCCTTGTCATCGGTCGCGTAGGTGTATTCCACGCGTTTCTCGTCGCGCAACCAAGCGTGTTCCGGCCCCACGGCGGCGTAATCCAGTCCGGCGCTGACGCTGTGCGTTAGCTGGACCTGCCCGAATTCGTCCTGCAACAGAAACGAACGCGTGCCTTGCAACACGCCGAGCGAGCCGCCATGAAACCGTGCCGCGTGTTTGCCGGCTTTGATTCCTTCGCCGCCCGCCTCCACACCCACCATCTTCACGGATTTGTCCTTGAGGAACGGGTAAAACAGCCCCATCGAATTCGAGCCGCCGCCGACACAGGCCAAGAGCAGGTCGGGCAGGCGTTCCTCATGTTCCAGAATCTGCCGGCGCGCTTCGTCGCCGATGACGCGCTGGAAATTCCGCACCATGAGCGGATACGGATGCGCGCCATAGACCGTGCCGAGGATGTAATGCGTCGTGCGCACGTTGGTGACCCAGTCGCGCATGGCTTCGTTGATGGCTTCCTTGAGCGTCTGCTGCCCGGCCTTCACCGACACGACCTCCGCGCCGAGCATTTTCATCCGATAAACGTTGAGCGCCTGCCGTTCGCAATCCACCGCGCCCATGTAAACGACGCATTTCAGGCCGAACATGGCGGCAACGGTGGCTGTGGCGACGCCGTGCTGGCCGGCGCCGGTCTCGGCGATGATGCGCGTCTTGCCCATGCGCCGGGCGAGCAGGATCTGGCCGATGCAATTGTTGATTTTGTGCGCGCCGGTGTGGAGCAGGTCTTCGCGCTTGAGATAAATTTTTGCGCCACCGAGTTCCTTGGTGAGCCGCTCGGCAAAATAAAGCGGCGTGGGCCGTCCGCAAAATTCCCGGAGGTAATAATCGAATTCGCGCTTGAATTTCGGGTCCTTTTGCGCCCGCCGGTATTCGTCCTCCAATTCCTGCAACGGATGCATCAGCGTCTCCGGCACAAATCGTCCGCCGTACGGACCAAAATGGCCCCGGGCATCCGGAATTTTGGCGCTGGAATTCTTGCTCATAAAACGGCGGGTAATCTCGCGCAAAGATGCAAAGACGCAAAGGAATTTATTTTGCCACGAATCGTAGGACAGGCATCCTGCCTGTCTCCAGATTCAAAAAGTCAGAGACAGGCTGAAAGCCTGTCCTACTTCAACTCAACTCGCCTTCACGGCGGCGACGAGCGCAGTTAGCGAAGCCTTGGCGTCGCCGAAGAGCATCCGCGTGTTGTCCTTGTAGAAGAGAAGATTTTCAATGCCGGCAAAGCCCGCGGCCATCGAGCGTTTCATCACAATGACGGTCTTGGCGTGGTCGGCTTCGATAATCGGCATGCCGTAAATCGGGCTGCTCTTGTCCTCGCGCGCGGCGGGGTTGACGACGTCGTTGGCGCCGATGACGAGGCATACGTCCACGCGGTCCATCGTGGGGTTGATGGCTTCCATTTCGCAAAGCTGGTCGTAAGGCACGTTGGCCTCGGCGAGCAAAACGTTCATGTGGCCGGGCATGCGGCCGGCGACGGGATGAATGGCAAAACGCACTTCGATGCCGCGTTTGCCGAGCTCATCGGCAAGTTCGCGCACCTGATGCTGTGCCTGCGCCACGGCCATGCCGTAACCGGGCACGATGACCACCTGCGTGGCGTAGCTGAGCAGCAACGCGGCTTCGTCGGCTTGAATCGGTTTGACGGTTTTCCCCGCCGCATCACCACCCGCCGCCCCGCCGCCGGAAGTGCTTGACCCAAACGCGCCGAACAAAACATTCGTGACCGGCCGGTTCATCGCTTTGCACATGAGCAGTGTGAGCAACGTGCCGGAGGAACCGACCAGCGTGCCGGCAACGATCATGGAAATGTTGTTGATGGTGAAGCCGTCCGCCGCCACCGCGAGGCCGGTGAACGAGTTCAACAGCGAGATGACCACCGGCATGTCCGCGCCGCCGATGGGCATGACCATCGCCACGCCGAAAACGAGCGCGAGCGCGAACATCGCGACGAACGCCGTGGGATTGGTCGTCGCCCAGCCGGTCAGGTAGGCGCACAAACCGAGGATGACGAGGAGAATCAGGCCGTTGAGAATGTTTTGTCCGGGGAACGTGTGCGGTTTTTCGAGGTGTCCCTGCAATTTAAGGAACGCGATGATGCTGCCGGAGAATGAGAGCGAGCCGATCAACGTGGCGAACAGCATCGTGATGGCGAAGAACGTGGTGACCTCCCCCGCGTTGGCGCGCCGCAGAAATTCCAGGCTCGCGACCAGCGCTGCCGCGCCGCCGCCCACGCCGTTGAACAGCGCGACCATCTGCGGCATCGCGGTCATCTTCACTGAATACGCGCCGATGGCGCCGATGATCAAACCGATTACGATGCCGACGATCATGAGCGTGTAATTCAATGTCCAGCCCTGCGAGGCGGACGATTCGTTGCCGCTGTTGAGCAAGGGCAGCGTGGCGATAAGCGCGACCAACATGCCGAACGCGGCCAGCAAATTGCCGTAGCGCGCGGTCTTGGGTGAACTCAGCAGCTTGATGCCGAGGATGAACAAAACCGCGACGGCAATAAATACGATGGCGATGAACGAACTCATTTTTTCTTCTTCTTGAACATTTGCAGCATCCGGTCGGTGACCATGAAACCGCCGAACACGTTGGCCGAACCGAAAATCACCGCAATGAAGCCGAGCGCGATGGCCAGGGAGCTTTGCGCGCTGGCGAGCACCAGCATGCCGCCCAGCAGGATGATGCCGTGAATGGCATTCGTGCCGGACATCAGGGGCGTGTGCAACATCGAGGGCACTCGGGCAATCAGTTCAAACCCGAGAAAAATCGAAAGGACAAAAATGAAGAATACCAGGATTTCGGTGCTCATAAAAATCAGGTTGGTTTTGCCAGGAGTTTCTCGTTGACGATCTTGCCACCGTGCGTGATAAGGCAGCCCTTGATGATTTCGTCGTCCAGCTTGAGGACGAAGTTTTTGTTCTGCTTGTCCCAAAATTCTTCGATGAGGCTCGTCAGGTTCGCGGAATAATCCTGGCTGGCGTGCAGCGGCACTCGTCCCGGCAGGTTGGCGATGCCGACAATTTTCACCCCGTTGCGGTCGGTCACCTGGTCCAGAACCGCGCCCTCGACGTTGCCGCCGGTCTCAATCGCCAGGTCCACGACCACGCTGCCCGGCTTCATCGCGTTGAGTATTTCGGCCGTGACCAAAATCGGCGCCCGGCGGCCAAACACCTGCGCGGCGGTGATGACGACGTCGGAATCGCCGCAGGTTTTTTTCATCGCGTCTCGCTGCTTCTGGATTTGTTCCTCGGTCAGCGCCTTGGCATAGCCGTCCTTGGTCTGGCCGGTTTCGCCGAGGTCAATTTTTAGAAATTGCGCGCCGAGCGACTTGACCTGCTCCTCCACGACGGGCCGCGTGTCGTAGGCGGTGACCTTCGCGCCGAGCCGTTTGGCGGTGGCAATCGCCTGCAAACCGGCAACGCCGACGCCGATGATGAAAACTTTCGCCGGCAGGATCGTTCCCGCCGCCGTCGTCATCATCGGAAAAATCTTGTTGGAATAACGCGCGGCGAGGATGACTGCCTCGTAGCCGCCAAGGTTTGCCTGCGACGACAACACGTCCATCTTTTGCGCGCGGGTCGTGCGCGGGATGAATTCCATGCTGATGGCGCTGATGCCGCGTTCAGCCAGCTTTTGGACCAAATCCTTTTCGTTGAACGGATCGAGCAGGCTCACGTGAATGCCCCCGGATTTGAGCAGCGCGATTTCCTCGCCCGGCGGTTTGCGCACTCGTAGCACGAGGTCGCCGGAACCCAACAGCGCCTTGCGGTCGGCAGTGATTGTCGCGCCGGCGGCAGTGTAGGCGGCGTCGGCAAATCCCGCCCTCAGCCCGAGGCCGGCCTCGACTTCCACCTGCGCGCCGAGCTTGACCAGCTTGGCCGCGCTGTCTGGCGTCAATGGCGTTCTCGTTTCGCCCGGTTGTGTTTCCTTGGGGACGGAAATTTTCATTGCTTCAAAAAACGTGGCGCGCAGTGTACCAGAACGCGCGCCGGAGGGAACTCAAAAATTGCTTTTTCTGTGCTGCAATTGCCGGATTTAATCGTGTAACCAAGTTTTTTCTCTGACTCTTATTAGGTGGCGGCTTTGGCGGCGTTGATGAACGCGCGCAACTTCGCGGGGTCCTTTTTCCCCGGTGAAATTTCCACGCCGCTCGAAACGTCCACGCCAAAGGGCCGCACTTTGCGAACGGCTTCGGCAACGTTCTCCGGCGTCAGTCCGCCAGCGAGGAAGATCGGTTTGCCGAATTTTTGCGCCTCGACGGCCAGGTCCCAATTGAATTTTTCGCCCGAACCGCCCACCGCCTCGGGCGAATACGCGTCTAGCAGCCACGCGTCGGTCTGGTATCTTGCCATTTCATTCAGCGTTCCGGCGTCGCGCATCCGGAAGGCCTTCATGCTCATCAAGTTGAATTGCGAGCAATACACCGGCGGTTCGTCGCCGTGAAATTGCAACAGGTTCAAACCGCACTCGCCGATGGCGCGGACCACCACTTCTCTCGGGGCATTGACAAAAACGCCGACCCGCATGACGAATCCCGGCAATTGCTTTGCGATCCCGGCGGCCTCGGGAATGGTCATATGCCGCGGGCTTTTTTCATAAAAGACAAAGCCCAACGCGTCCGCTCGCGCCTCAACGGCGGCTTGCGCATCGCCGAGGTTCGTTATGCCGCAAATTTTGACCCACGTGCTCATGCTTCGATTTTCGAATTGCGATTGACGCAACATTCATCTCTTCCCGCGTCAATCGTATTTCGTACATCGCAATTTGGAAAGTGTGTTTCCTGTCTCCGCTTTTTAGCTCGTCGTCCCGGCGCGAATTGTCGCAAATTAGGCCGATGCTGCGGACGATTTATTTCGATTTCAACGCCACGACGCCGCTCGACCCACAGGTGCGCGAGGCAATGCTGCCCTTCTTGAGCGGGGTCTGGGGCAACCCTTCATCCGTGCATCACGTCGGCCGGCGCGCCCGGGCGGCGCTTGACGATGCGCGCGACCGCGCGGCGAAATTCCTCGTTTGCAAGCCGAGCGAACTGATTTTCACCAGCGGCGGCACGGAGAGCAACAACCTGGCGATTTTCGGCGCGGCCCGGCTGCTCATGCCGAAGGGAAAACACCTCATCACGTCAGTCATTGAACATCACGCGGTGCTCCATTGCTTTGATTACCTCGAAAAAATGGGGGGTTTCGAGGTCTCGAGGTTGCCAGTGAATCGCGAAGGTCGCGTGTCGGTCGTTGATTTGCAGCAGGCGATTCGCCCGGACACCGTGCTGGTTTCAATCATGGCGGCCAACAACGAAATCGGCACAATCCAGCCGGTGGCTGAACTGGGCGCGGTTTGTCGTGAGCGCGGAATTGTTTTCCATACGGATGCAGTCCAATGGTTCGGCAAGGAGCTGGTCGAGAACATCAGCCAGTTCAACGCTGACTTGGTTTCGATCTGCGCCCACAAATTCCACGGGCCGAAGGGAGCGGGGCTGCTTTATATCAGGTCACCGTTGCATCCCGACCCGGTTTTGTTGGGCGGTGGGCATGAAAATAAACGACGGGCAGGGACGGAAAATCTGGCGGGCATTGTTGGGTTGGTTGGAGCTTTGGAGCGTTTCGTTCGTCCGCCGGTTTTCAGGCGGACCCTCCTTAACCCGCTGACCTTGCAGCTAATCGAGCGTGCCGGGAGCAATAAAGGCGTGGAATTTGTCGGCTCGCGTGACTTTCGTCTGGCCAATACCGCCTCATTTGTTGTGCGCGGTGCGGACAGCATTTCTTTGCTGGCCGGCTTGGATTTGGAGGGAATCTGCGCCTCGAGTGGCTCAGCTTGTTCGGCGGGTTCGCTTGAGCCTTCACATGTGATTGACGCCATCGGTCACCGGGAATTGGCGAATTCTCTGGTTCGTTTTTCTCTCGGGCGTGAATCAACAAGGGAGGAGGTGGAGATCGCCGCTGCTTCTTTCCTGGAGGTCGTCGGCCGTGTACAACACTGTTAAGATGCCCTCCTTTGCTTGTGAGTGGATTGTGGAAACTGTGAAGAAGACCATGAATTGGAATCTTTACACCGGCTTGGAAAACTTCCTCGTGTTTCTTTTTCTCATTTTTCTCTGCGTTTACCTTGACAGAAAAGGTTGTTTATCTTATCCACAGCCCTTAATATTAAGAATAATTTAAAGATAGAAGAAACTATTAACAGCGCATGAACCTTACCATCGCGAAGGAGCAGATTCTCAATGGCCTGCAGGCGGTGCAGAATGTCGTCAGCGCGCGCACGACCTTGCCCATCCTGTCGAACGTCTTGATGAGTGTCGAAGGGGAAAAATTGGAGTTCACCGCGACGGATCTGGATGTGACAGTGGCTTGCACGGTCGAGGCAAAAGTGAAAAAAGGCGGCGCGGCAACCGTGCCGGTAAAAAAACTTTTTGGCATTGTCCGCGAGTTGAATGGGAGTGAAATAGACATTGAGGTTGACGACAAAAACATCTGCAGCATTCGCTGTGGTTCCTCATTCTATCGGATTCATGGTCTGGCAGCGGACGAATTCCCGCCTTTACCCAAGTTCAAGGATGACAAGAAGGTCACACTGCCGCAGGAAACCGTCAAAGCCATGCTGCGGAAGACATCCTTTGCCATTTCCACGGATGAATCCCGATATGTGCTGAACGGCATCTACATCAGCCTGAAGGATCACAAGATGACCGTTGTGGCGACGGATGGCCGGCGGCTGGCCTTGGTGGATGAAGAAGTGGACATCGCGGAAAAAAGCGAGGGAGAAATCATCATCCCGGCAAAGGCGGTCAACGAATTGAACCGCCTGCTTCAGGACAAGGGGGAAATCGTGGTCAAATTTGGCGAGAACCAGGCGTCGTTCGCGCTGAAGGACGAAAAAGGATTTTCCGTGCTGGTGGTGACAAAACTGATTGAAGGCAATTACCCCAACTACCGCCAGGTCATCCCCTCGGAGGTCAAGGAGCGTGTGCCGCTCGCGCGCGAGGAATTCCTGCACGCCCTGCGCCGCGCCGAAATCATGACCAGCGAAAAGGCGAACTCGGTCAAACTCGCCTTCGGCAAAAACAATCTGGCCATCACGGCCAATTCGCCGGAAGTCGGCGAAGCGCGCGAAAGCCTGGCGGTCAACTACAAGGGCAAGGAAATGGCCATCGCGTTCAATCCCAAATATCTCATTGACCCGCTCAACGCGTTGACGGAGGACGAGGTTTTCTTTGAACTGACCGACGAACTCAGCCCCGGGGTGTTGAAAATCAACGGCCCATTCCTCTACGTCGTCATGCCCATGCGGCTGAGTTGAGAAGCAAAAAGAACAAAAAAAGAGCCGAGGGAGTCGGCTCTTGCTATTTTTAAAGCAGGGAAAATCAGCGTTTGCGGCGCAGCGCGACCAACCACGCAAAACCACCAATTAGGCCCAAAGCGAGCGAAGAAGGTTCAGGCACAGGAGACGCCGACACAACAAAGTTGTCCACCCGATCCGTGCCGCCGGTGCCCACCGTGCCTCCATTGGCACTCACCGCTGACTCGTCAAACAAGCGAAACGAAACAGATGTAGCATTGTTCAAAGCAGTTCCCGTGGAACTTAAATCAGGAGTGAAGGTGTAAATACTGGATGACGTTGTCGCGTTCCAAACAGGGTTTGGCGAGGCATTTGCCAAAACGGTGTAATTAGCGCCAATTTGTGTATAAGAACCACCATTGACGCTGTAAAACAATCCAAAGGTGCCCGGCCCCGTGTTACTGCTGGCTTGATCAAAAGAAATCTGTATGCCCGTGTAACTAATAGTGCTGACATCAAATTCCCAAAAATCCCCGACGGCCCAAGTATTGGCACTGAAAGAGTGTGAAGATCCATTTCCGGCCGGATTGCTGTAAGTGGCCGCGCTGACGTGGGAACCGGAGGCGCTGCCACTGCCGATCTCCGGACTGAATGGGCCTGCCGTGGTAGGTAAGCTTGTTTCAAAAGACCAATCGCCGAGGATATCTGCTTTGGCGGTCACGAGAGAAACCGCTGCCACGGCGGCTGTAAGAACGACAAAAGTTTTCATATGGTTCATATGGGTTACCTTTCTAAAAACAGCATTTGGGGTTACGTAACTACGGGTATCTTTTTAGCGGAGAGCCGCAGGGAAAGCAAGAACCAAAAAGGAGAAACAATTCACAGCTTATTCACAAAAGGGGTTACATTTGCTCGACCGTCTCAAATCCAAGAACCTCCAAGCCCTGTTTCAAAACCCGCGCCGTCAAATCGCAGAGCGCCAGCCGGCTGGCACGCGTCGCGTCGTCGGCCTTGAGCACCGGACAATTTTCGTAGAACGCGGTGAATTTGCCGGCCAATTCGTACAGAAAGTTGCACAGGAAGTTCGGGCGAAATTCTTCCGCGACGGCTTCGAGCGTCAGCCCGAAGTTCAGCAAGTGTTTCGCAAGGGCGATTTCCTTTGCCTTGGTCAATTCGATGTTCGATGTTCGATGTTCGATGTTCGACGTTTCCATTGCCTTCCTGAAGAGGCTCTTGATCCGCGTGTAGGCGTATTGCAGATAGGGCGCGGTGTTGCCGTTGAGCGCGAGCATCTTGTCCCAACTGAAAATGTAATCACTCTGCCGGTTCGGCAGCAGGTCGGCGTATTTCACCGCGCCAATGCCGACGACGCGCGCTATGTCGCGCCGCTGCGCCTCCGGCAAAACAGGATTTTTTTCGGAAACGATTTTAAAGGCCCGTTCCTCGGCTTCGTTGAGTAAATCGGCCAGCTTCACCGTTTCACCGCTGCGGGTCTTGAACGGCTTGCCGTCCTCACCGAGAATCGAGCCGAACCAGACGTGGGCCAGTTTCACCGGAGCGCGGCTGTCCCCAGCCGCAGCACTTCCGGCGTTTCCAAGCCGCTGCGGCTCCGGAGAGCCGCGCTCCCGCCACCGGCGAAATGCGGCGAAGACTTGCTGGAAATGCAGTTGCTGTCGCCCGTCGGTGACATAAATGATTTCGTCCGGGTGCCAGGTTTCGAGCCGATAGGCGAGCGTGGCGAGGTCGGTCGTCGTGTAGTTGAACCCGCCGTCGCTTTTGCGGACAAGCGCGGGATGTTCTTTCAATTGCGGGTTGTCATCGAAGAAAATTGCGATGGCACCTTCGCTTTCGCGCGCAATGCCTTTGCTGAGAAGTTCATCTACCAGAGGCTTGAGCCGTGGATTGTAAAAGCTTTCGCCGAGCGTTTGATCGAATTTGACACCGAGCCGCGCATAGATTTCATCAAATTGCTTTTGCGAGAGCTCAATCATCTGGTGCCAGATTGCGAGCGTTTCCGGATCTCCTGATTGAAGTTTTAGCAATTCTGCTCGCGCTAATTTATCTTGTTCATCAGGAGTGGACCGCACCCAATCAGAGCCTTCCAAATCTTCATAATCGTTAATTTGCCCGGCCACTCGGCCATATTGATAAAATGTGCCCATTGTTCCAATTGGATCAGAATCAAGATAGCGGTTTAGGGCGGTTGGCGCATTTCGAAGAAAATCTTTCCAGACGACCAGAATATATCCGAACTGTGTACCCCAGTCGCCGATGTGATTGTCGGAGATGACGCGGTGGCCGAGCAGGCGCAACGTGCGCGCCAGGCTGTCTCCGAGGATCGTGGAGCGAATGTGGCCCACGTGCATCGGCTTGGCCACGTTCGGCGAGCTGAAATCAATCACGACCGTGTGCGATTGCGCGGCTTTGTCGAAAAACAGATGTTCACCACGGGCGGCGGCTTCGAGCGTTTGCGCGAGCGCGGAAATTTTCAGCCGGAAATTCAGGAAGCCGGCGCCGGCGATTTCGACTTTCTCGCACAAACCGCCGACATCGAGTCTGGCCAGCACATCAGTCGCGAGCTGGCGTGGATTCAACTTGCGCGCTTTGGCGAGCGACATCAGCGCATTCGACTGGTAATCACCGAATTTCAGGTCGGGACACGGTCGGACGAGAAGGCTGCCGGGGTCCGCATCCGGCAGGACGGCGCGAACCGCCTGTTGCAGGCGGAGTTCAATTTGTTTATGTGGCAGCACGGGCTTGATTTAACCACGGCAAGTCGCGCTGAAGCAAAGCGAAAGCGGAAGGGACACGGACGAACACGGATTTCTGAGGAGCAAGCGCAGGGAGGCAGCGCGCCTTGGAAGATCATTTCTTCCCGTAATCGCGGATGATGGTGAGCATGGCGGTGGCATCGGGCGCTTGTTCCAGCGCCAGGCGAAAGTCGGCCTTGTGCAACAACTTGGCGATGTTGGCCAGCGTGTGGAGATGTTTTTGAAACTGGCCTTGCGGCACGAGGAACAGCATGACCAGCTTCACCGGCTGGTTGTCGAGCGCGTCGAAGTTCACGCCTGCCTTTGAGCGCCCGAGCGCGCCGACGACTTCGTAGATCAAATCCGTCGAGGCATGCGGGATGCCGATACCGAACCCGATGCCCGTGCTCATCGAGGTCTCGCGTTTCTTGACGGCGGCGGTGATGGCGTCGCGATGTTCCGCCGGAATTTTACCCGTGGTGACGAGATTGCTGATCAACTCGTCAATGGCCTCCCATCGGTTCGTTGCGCGCAAATCGGTGACGATTTGCTCTTCATTCAAAATATCGGCTAAGTCCATACCGTGCGTCTGCTGAGGATTTGAACCAAACCGCGCGACAATTCAAGACAGAAATGTTGACAAAAGCGGCGCGCGACGGTCAAAGCCACTTCTGCAGCCAAAGCAAAACCTGTCCGGTGCCCTCCAACCACCATCCCAGCGCGTTCAAAAGGCCAACCTCCGTCGTCAACAACGGGACGCCAAACAACAACACACACACGTTGCCGAGAAAAACAATCACCGCCGAAAACAACCAGCCTTGCGACGTGATGTCCGACTGTCGCGTCTTCAAAACGTGCCAGGTCAGCGTCACGTGAAACGCATATGCCGCGCCGATCAGCAAATGAAACCAGACCAGATAACTCCGCCAATCCCAAATCAAACGGCCGATGGAGAACCCGGCAACGATCAACGCCACGTAAAGCGGGAAAAAATAGGGCGCCAGCGCGATCAGGAAATTGCTTTTCGAGACGACGACATGACCGCCGCTGGAGGAAACCTTGATTTTTTTCAACTGGCCGCCAAAAAGCCAGGCCCACGAGGCGTGCGTCAACTCGTGGCCGAAGACATAAATCCACATCGGTTTGGGCAGCAGCAGGAAAATCACCAGCCAGCACGCCACACCCGCCAGCAGCGGCACCCAAACCACGTCCACACCTCCGCTGGCGCAAAGCACCTTCCACAAAGCCATCGCCGCGCCGGCACAGACCGGCAGCAACAGGATGGCGATGACGAATTTGATCCACTTCAGCACACAGGCAGAATTCAGAATTCGGAAGCTGGAGGCCAGAAGAAACGGTAGGGACGCCGCGCTGCGGCGTCCGCGGTCGGCGCAGCGCGCCGACCCTACCAATTTTGCTTTGAACTTTGGGCTTTGGACTTAACATTTCCGCGATGACACAAGACGAAGTCCTCCAGATTTTTCGCGACACCAGCGCGCTGCTTGAAGGCCATTTCATCCTGCGCAGCGGACTCCACAGCCGCCAATACTTTCAATGCGCGCTCGCCCTTCAGCAAATGCCCGTCGTCGAAAAACTCGGGCAGGCGCTGGCGGACAAAGTCCGCAAGCTGGACGCGGCTACTGTGGTTGCGTCGGCGCTCGGTGGGCTGGTCATCGGACAGGAAGTCGCGCGGCAACTCGGCGTCCGGTTCATTTTCACGGAAAAGGAGGAAGGCAAACTCGTTTTGCGGCGCGGATTCAAGATTGCGTCCGGCGAAAAAATCCTCGTTGTCGAGGACGTGGTGACCAAGGGCGGCCGCGTGCAGGAGACGATTGACAACGTCCGTGCGCACGGCGGAAACGTCGTCGGTGTGGCGGCCATCGTGGACCGCTCGAACGGCGCGGTGAATTTCGGGGTGCCCTTCGCCAGCTTGATTTCTCTCAAAGTCGAGGCGTTCGAGCCGGACAAATTGCCGCCGGATCTTGCCAACATTCCAGCCGTCAAACCGGGAAGCAAATAATCTTTTCGCGTGAGGCCGTTAGAAAATAAAAGGGATCAGACACTTGGTTCTCTGCACCCGCTCTCAAAACTTCAACTTGTTTCCCCCTGTCGCTAGCGGTTTTCGAGTTCATCAAATGCGCGTTCGGTAATTTCTAAGAGCCTGCCCCGGACATCACGGGCATGTTCAACCCATTTGTCGGCACTCCAAATTTCCAGAACATCGCCCAAAATTAAAACAGCAGCGACTTCACCTTGGTTTGGGAGAAGACCCAAATCACGAAATTCGCGCGGCAGCACTAAACCCGTTTTCGGGATTATGCACTTGACAAGTGTAAGACAAAATGGTATATTTGAGGCATGAAAACTGAATTACTGCCAACGCCAAAAGACCTGACACTCTCGCAAGTGATGAAGCGGTTTGGTTGTGAGTCGGATGCGCGGGAATATCTTGAAGCTGTTCGCTGGCCGAATGGCGTCGTTTGTCCGCATTGCAAAAACAGCGACCCGAATAAAATCTGGAAAATCCACGCCAACACTGCCAAGAAAATACGCCCCGGTTTGTATCGTTGTGCCGAATGCGACAAGGAATTTACCGTGACTGTCGGGACGATTTTTGAGGACTCGCATATCCCGCTCTCAAAATGGCTGGTTGCGTGGTATCTCACTGTCAGTTCCAAAAAAGGGATTAGCGCATTGCAGATTCAACGCTCGCTTGGTTTGGGTAGCTACCGGACGGCATGGATGATGATGCACAAAATCCGGCATTCCATGAAAGACCCGGCATTCAGCGAGCCATTGGACGGCGTGTTAGAAGCGGATGAAACCTACGTCGGCGGCAAGCCGCGTCCGCAGTTTGACAAAAGTTTTCCGCCGAAATTGATTCGCCCAATCAAGAAGAAATCGCCGGTGGTTGCGCTTGTGCAGCGGGGCGGGAAAGTTCGCACAAAAGTCGTGTCGAACGTCAGCCAGAAAAACCTCAAATTGTTTCTTGGCCTGAACGCCGACCCGAATTCAACCATGAACACAGACCAAGCCCCGATTTATCATCCGATCTTGCGCGGTTTCAAGCGTCACGATGTCGTGAATCATTCTCGGTTTGAATACGCCCGCCATAATCCTGACGGCACGGTGAGCGGGGTGAATTCCGCCGAGAGCTTTTTCAGTTTGCTTAAGCGCGGTATCGTTGGTGCGTTCCATCATGTTTCGCCGGAACACTTGCACCGCTATTGTGATGAATTTGGTTTTCGCTGGGACTTCCGAAAAGTCACCGATGGCGAGCGAATGATTGAAGGGTTGAAGCGCACGGAAGGGAAACGGCTTCTTTACAAGCAGCCAATTAGCCAAAAGTCCTAGTTTTCAAATTGTATCACAAAGCTACAA
The DNA here is from genome assembly GCA_050011235.1 of Verrucomicrobiota bacterium. Lineage (GTDB taxonomy): Bacteria > Verrucomicrobiota > Verrucomicrobiia > Limisphaerales > UBA11358 > UBA11358. Next base: position 14,011 of record JBEKJN010000001.1, read on the forward strand.
CTTAATATCAACTTGGACAACAAACATTGGTTTTGAACAATTATTCCTTTGAAAAAGGCCCCGGCGTGCGCCATGCTACTCAAAGTGGTGCGGATGGCGGGATTTGAACCCGCAAGGCCGTTTATCCTTTACTAGAGGCGGCCACTGGCTTCCAAGGCCAGAGCGTTTACCAGTTTCGCCACATCCGCATCGGCAGTGGTGGAGCTAGAGGGAATCAAACCCTCTGCGGCGCAGGTGGAAATCCGTCCGCACCTTCACAGGTAGCCCCGCAGTCGTATAACAGCCCCGGATGTAACAGTCCGGGGCTGTCCAATTCTACACAGTAATATGCTTCTTTTGCTTTCAAAAGTAAACCAGATTTAGGCAGCCCATGTCCACAGACCACTCTTCTCTTGGACGCGGTCTTCGTCCTTAAGGTGGTTAAGAATTCTACGGGTTGTGCCATATTTAGTGCCCGACTCAGCGGTGATTTCTTTAATGGTGGCACCGCTGCCATTTCTGTTTTTTAGGAAATCGGAAACCAGTTTCTCAGATTGCCCCTTCTTAATCCGGCCATGCGGGGTTTTCTCTATCCGCACTATTGGTTGGGGGTTTGGGGGGCCAATGATACTGCTCCTTGTATATTCAGGGCCTAAACCAAAACTCTGTTTTAATGCCTTGATCTGCTTGGAAAGAGCAGAGACTCTGTCAATAAGCGCACGGCGCTGTCGCTCCAGAATAGTCAAAAACTCTGGGGCTGATTCTTCTGTGACTTCAACGTTCATTGTTTTCATAATGTTTTTTTGGCTTAAACATCTCTGCCCAAGTTAAGAGACTTGGAAGTCCATATCAAGAAAAATTTTCGAAAAAGTTACAAAAACGATATTCCCAAATAAAATCAACGGAAATTCACCGTCAACGTTGAGCAACGATGATTTATTCGCCACGGTGAATAAAATTTACCGCGACTTTACTGGCAAACCCAGATAAAATGGCTGGCGTGAAACAAAAGCCTGAATACACAAAGCCTTGCGTTTCAATGGATTTTGACGAAGTAATGCGCCGGGTGGTGCGCGTCAAACCAGAGAAACCCAAGAAGCCAGCCAAGCGGAAACACAAGTAAAACCGCTAGTTTGTGCCATCGTTTCCAATTTTGTCACGCTTCCACTTGTCAAGTGCATAATCCCGCCCGTTTTTGTGCCAAGCAATTGTACCAAACGGCACTCCAACTGAGCCATTCCGTCGCTTTTGGCACAACTTTTATCGCTTCTTAAAACGGGAAAAAGTTAAAATTGTCCTATGTTTACAATGGTTTTATCATCATTTCCGCTGCGCGGCATCGCCATTGCTTGGAATACAGCCGAAGCAGTGTAACTACATAGAAATTTATGGCAAAAGTTTTAGGCATTGATTTGGGAACAACGAACTCCTGCATGGCGGTCATGGAAGGCGGCGAGCCGTTGGTTTTGGAAAATTCCGAGGGCAAACGCACCACGCCATCCGTCGTCGCGTTCACCAAGAGCGGCGAGCGGCTGGTTGGCGAGGCCGCCAAGCGCCAGGCCGTCACCAACTCGCGCAACACCGTTTACTCCATCAAGCGCTTCATGGGCCGCAAATTCGACGAGGTGTCGGAGGAAATCAAACGCGTGCCCTACAAAGTCGTGAAAACGTCCAACGGCGACGCCGCCGTGGAAGTGGAAGTGGACGGCAAACCGAAACAATTTTCGCCGCCCGAAATTTCCGCAATGATCCTCTCCAAGATGAAAGCCGACGCCGAAATGCGTCTGAGCGAAAAAATCACGCAGGCCGTCGTCACCGTTCCCGCTTACTTCAACGACTCGCAACGCCAGGCCACCAAGGACGCCGGCAAAATCGCCGGCCTCGAGGTGCTGCGCATCATCAACGAGCCGACCGCCGCGTCGCTCGCCTACGGCCTCGACAAAAAGAAGGACGAGAAAATCGCCGTCTATGATTTGGGCGGCGGCACGTTCGACATTTCCGTTCTCGAAATCGGCGACGGCGTTTTCGAGGTGAAGGCCACCAACGGCGACACACACCTGGGCGGCGACGATTGGGACGGCCGCCTCATGGATTGGATTCTCGACGAGTTCAAAAAGGAATCCGGCATGGATTTGCGCAAGCAACCCGACGCGCTCCAGCGCATCAAGGAAGAAGCCGAGAAGGCCAAAATCGCCCTCAGTTCCGCGCAGCAATACGAAATCAATCTGCCGTTCATCACCGCGGACGCCAGCGGGCCGAAGCACATCCAGAAAACGCTGACCCGCGCGAAAATGGAACAGCTTTGCGACGCGCTGTTCGAGCGCACCATCGCGCCGGTGAAGGCTTGTTTGAAGGACGCCGCCATTGACGCGGTGAAGATTGACGAGCTCGTGCTCGTCGGCGGCATGACCCGCATGCCGAAAGTCGTCGAAGTGGCGCACTCGCTCGTCAACAAACCGCCGCATCAGGGCGTCAACCCGGACGAAGTCGTCGCCATCGGCGCCGGCATCCAGGGCGGCGTGCTCAAGGGCGAAGTCAAGGACGTGCTCCTGCTCGACGTGACGCCGCTGTCACTCGGCATCGAGACGCTCGGCGGCGTGTTCACGCGACTCATCGAGCGGAACACCACGATTCCGTCGCGCAAATCGGAAATTTTCTCCACCGCCTCGGACAACCAGCCGGGCGTGGAAATCCACGTGCTCCAGGGCGAACGCCAGTTCGCCCGCGACAACCGGACCATCGGCAAGTTTCATCTCACCGACATTCCGCCCGCCCCGCGCGGCGTGCCGCAGGTCGAGGTGACGTTCGACATTGACGCCAACGGCATTTTGCATGTGGGCGCCAAGGACCTTGGCACGGGCAAGGAACAGAAGATCACCATCACCGCCAGCAGCGGCCTCGCGAAGGACGAAATCGAGAAGATGCGTCGCGACGCCGAGGCGCACGCCGACGAGGACAAACAAAAGAAGGAAGAAGTCGAGACGCGCAACGAAGCCGAAAACGCGGTGTATCGCTCCGAGAAAATGCTCAAGGAAACTGGCGACAAGATTTCCGGCGACGACAAGGGCAAGATTGAGAAGACCGTGGCGGACGTGAAGGAAGCGCTGAAGGGCAGCGACGCGGCCGCCATCAAATCCGCCGCCGAGAAGCTGAACGAAGTGTGGCAGGCCGTGAGTGCTGAACTTTACAAATCCGCCGCCGCGAAGGCGCAGGCTGAAAAAGACCAGACCGGCGGCCAATCCGGCCAACCGCAAGGCGAACCGAAGTCCGACGACAAAAAGAAGGACGAAGGCGTGATTGACGCGGAGGTCGTGGACGAGAAGAAACAACCTAAAACGTTGTGATTGAATAATTTTCCCATCGCGGGCGCGGTGGGATTTGGTTACGATTGGCGGTTCAAAACCAAAAATGAATGCCGGGAAAGCCAATGTTCGCATGACCGAATGGGACAAGGACAAGACCTGTCGCCTCGGGACCCGGTATCAGTTCTGGCTGAAGTTGTCCGAGCGGCCGGACCCGGACTGGCAGCATTGTTTCCGGGAAATCTGTGACCGGATGGATACGCAGCAGCCGTTCCGGGCCGACCTGATGATACCGCTGGTTGAGCGCGAACAGTCCTATGCCCGGGTGCTGGGCGACCCGCGCGAGTTCGAGGGCCTCCTGTATCCGCGATTAAGGGAAGCCGTCCGGCGGGCCAATGAAATGTTTGATGACCAGCAGGAAGAAGAAAGACACAGGGGCCTGCACATGACCGCCAAACGGGCGGAGGACGAGCGAGTCATCGCCGAGCTGAAAACGAGATTTCGGGTGGACTGAATTTTCCCGCCGCAAGTGCGAATAAATTTTTGAAAGCAGGATGAATGTGACGAAAGCAAATTTGAGCAACGAGATTGAAGCTGGGGAACACACGCGCCCTCGCGTGTTCTGGTGGACGCCCCGTCCGCCAGACGTTCGGCGCGAGGCGCGTCGAACCGCATCCGGGGCGGGTGCGCTCCCCGAAACATAAATAATTTTCCCGTCGCGGGTGCGGTGGGATTTGATTACGATTAACAAACCAACAACCAAGAACACAAACTATGGCACTAAACGTTAAACCGATTGGAGACCGCATCCTGGTCGAGCCGGTCGAAGAGAAGGAAACCAAGAAGGGCGGCATCATCATTCCCGATACCGCCAAGGAAAAGCCGCAGGAAGGCATCATCATCGCTCTCGGCACCGGCAAAACCGACGACAACGGCAAGAAAATCCCGTTTGAAGTCAAAAAGGGCGACCGCGTGCTCGTCTCCAAATACGGCGGCACGGAAATCAAAATTGACAACAAGGAATACAAGATTCTGTCCTCGGACGACATTTTGGCCGTGCTCGACTAACATTCACCCAACCATCAACTTTTAACCAAGAACCAAAAAAATATGGCAGCAAAACAATTATTGTTTGATGAGGCCGCGCGGCAGGCGATTTTGCGCGGCGTCCAGAAGCTCTCCAAGGCGGTCGTCGCCACGCTCGGCCCCAAGGGCCGCAACGTGGTCATTGACAAGAAATACGGGTCACCCACCGTCACCAAGGACGGCGTGACCGTGGCCAAGGAAATCGAACTGGAAGACGCTTACGAAAACATGGGCGCCCAGATGGTCCGCGAAGTCGCGAGCAAAACCAGCGACACCGCCGGAGACGGCACCACCACCGCGACCGTGCTGGCCGAATCCATTTATCGCGAAGGCCTCAAGTTCGTCACGTCCGGCGCGAACCCCATCGGCATCCAGCGCGGCATTCAAAAGGCCGTGGAAGCCGCCGTGTCGCACCTCGATAAAATCACCAAAAAGGTGAAGGACAAGGACGAAATCCGCCAGGTCGCCGCGGTGTCGGCCAACTGGGATTTTGAAATCGCCGACAAAATCGCCGAGGCAATGGACAAGGTCGGCAAGGACGGCACCATCACCGTCGAGGAAGCAAAGTCCATTGAGACAACGCTTGAAGTGGTCGAAGGCATGCAGTTCGACAAGGGCTATTTGTCGCCTTATTTCGTCACGAACGCCGAGACGATGGAAGCGAAGCTCGAAGACGCCTACATCCTCAATTACGAAAAGAAAATCAGCAGCCTGAAGGACTTGTTGCCGTTGCTCGAAAAGGCCGCGCGCTCGGGCAAGCCGCTGCTCATCATTGCCGAAGAAGTCGAAGGCGAAGCGCTCGCGACGCTGGTCGTGAACAAGCTGCGCGGCACGTTGAACGTCTGCGCCGTGAAGGCCCCGGGCTTCGGCGATCGCCGCAAGTCCATGCTCGAAGACATCGCCGTCCTCACCGGGGGCAAGTTCATCAGTGAAGACCTCGGCATCAAGCTGGAGAGCATTGAACTGACCGACCTCGGCCGTGCGAAATCAATCGTCATCGACAAGGAAAACACCACCATCGTCGAAGGCGGCGGCAAATCATCCGACATCCAGGGCCGCGTGAATCAAATCCGCCGGCAGATTGAGGAGACGACGAGTGATTACGACCGCGAGAAATTGCAGGAACGCCTGGCGAAACTCGCCGGCGGCGTGGCCGTCATCAATGTCGGCGCCGCGACCGAGACCGAAATGAAGGAAAAGAAGGCGCGCGTCGAGGACGCGTTGCACGCAACCCGCGCGGCCGTCGAGGAAGGCATCGTGGCCGGCGGTGGCGTGGCGTTGATCCGTTGCCTGCCCGCGATTGAATCGGTCAGGGGCGCGAATGAAGACGAAAAGATTGGCGTGGACATTGTGAAACGTGCCGTTGAATCGCCGACCCGCGCACTGGCAGCCAACGCCGGTGTCGAAGGTTCGGTAGTCGTCGAAGAAGTCAAGAAGCGCAAGGGCAACGAAGGTTACAACGTGGCCACCGGCGAATACGAAGACCTCGTGAAAGCCGGCATTGTGGACCCGAAGAAGGTCACGCGCACCGCGCTGCAAAACGCCGGTTCGATAGCCGGTCTGCTGCTCACGACCGAATGCCTGATTGCCGACATTCCTGAAAAGGAAAAGCCGGCTCCGATGCCCGGTGGCGGCGGCGGCATGGGCGGCATGGATTACTAAAATTGTAGCGGCGGTCTGCGACCGTCGCCAAGATCGCAAGCGGGGCTGGAAGCAATTCCAGCCTCGTTTTTGTTCCCAGAGCTTTTTAATTGAGCAAATCTTTTAGCCAATCGTTCTTTCCGACTTCTTCAACTTTGAACATTTGATCGGACAAATTTAGAATCCGGCGACAAAGAGTTCGGATAAATTCAACTTTTTCGCCTGTCTTGCTGTGTGTTAGCACAAAGTAGCCTGAATTCCCGATTGGCTGATGAGAATAAATCTTTTCACTAGAGCCACTCCAATATCTGTAATCAGTGTTTGGATTTTTAGAAACGAGCATGCGTCGGTTGACTTTGAACCCGCGCAATTTTTCCAAAATTTCAACGCCCTTAATTGCAGAAAGCCGCGCTAAAAATTTAGCCAATGTATCAGAAGCTTTATGTTCACAGAAAACTTCGGTTTTACGCGAGTTTCCAAAAAATGAGCCGTCGATTTCAATTCGTATCTTTTTTTGCTCCTGCCGACCACTTTGCTGAGTTAAGGTTTGGGGATTCGAGTTTTCAGCGGTTGTCGTTTTTCTGTCGTTTTGGTTTAGTGTCTTTAGCAAATTTTCGATGCGCGTTGCCTCTTGTTCAATCTCGTCAATCTGCATTTGCATCTGCTGGAGCTTGGCCGGGATTGGGCCTAGACGGGCAATTGTTGCTGAATCGTTTAGCAACGGATTTTTAATCAACTTCATCGCCTCTCGGCCTAATTGTAACAGTTTTTGTTTCATGGTTTAAAGTTATAGTTATTTAGTTACTTTGTCAAGCGGTTTTTTAGGGCGTTGACAGAATTTTTACGTTGGCGCATTTTTCTGACGTGCAATCGTTGCAGGAAATCGAGGAAGCCATTGCCAAGTTGCCGGCCAAAGCACGCCGCCAACTGGTGCAGGATATTCCAGGGCTGTGTCCTGACGTGTTCCCGGAAGGCGGCTGGGACGCTATTCTTCGTGACGCCCTGCCTCGCCCCGCGCTGACCGCGTTGCTCGACAAACTAGATTCCGAGTATCGGCAAAAGCCTGAGAACTTTCTGACCTTGAACGAAAAATCCTTGCGGAGCAAAAAGTGACTTCGCGCGGCACAGCCGATTTCTGGCGGTTGTACCACGCCCTTTCACCGAAAACGCGCTTGGCGGCTCGGAACGCATTCCGAAAATTTTTGAACAACCCGGCGCATCCTGGCTTGCAATTGGAACGCCTGCGTTCGGATGAACGTGCGTGGTCGGTTCGCGTCACGCAAAACTACCGTGCCATTGCCCGGCGTTACGGCGATGATTGGCTCTGGTTTTGGATCGGTTCGCACGAAGAATTTGACCGGCGTTTCCCGAAATAAAAAACCATGATTCGCCGCGATTACATTTTGCGCCAGATCGAACAGTTTGTCGCAATGCTGGCGAAGATTGCCGGGCTCGCGAAGAATGAGCAATGGCTGGAGGCTTCGACTGTGACCGCCGGGGAATTTCAACGGCTGACGGGAGCGGACGCCGGGGAAGTGCTCCAAATGTCCGAGACGGAGTTGCTGGCCCGGTTGATTCAGGGTGAACCAGCCCACGTTGTCGAAGCCAAGGCCTTCATGCTGGCGACCCTGCTTAAAACGAATGGAGACCTCGTCGCCAGCGAGGGCCGACTGGAAGAGAGCCGCCAGTTTTACCTGAAAGGATTGCACCTGTTACTCGACACTTTCGGGCGCAGTGGAATCACCGAACGCCCGGACTTCGTGCCTGCCGTCGAAGCGTTCCTGACCGGCTTGCGCGACGTACCGCTGCCGGTAAAGACCAACGCGACGCTCATGCACCATTACGACCGAACCGGAGAATTCGCCAGGGCCGAGGACGCGTTGTTCGGCATGATGGACGCCGAACCGGACAAGGTTGAACTTTTGGACTTTGGCCGGTCGTTTTACCAGCGATTGCAGGGATTGGGTGACGACGCGCTGGCGGCGGGAAATCTGCCACGGGCCGAAGTGCAGGCCGGGCTTGCCGAATTGGACGCGCGCCAGGCCCGGCTCCGCCGGACAGCGGGGTGATGCTCCCGTTGGTTCTTAATAATTGGCCTCACTGGTAGTGATACAGTTTAGTGGGGCAACGCTACTGACGAGCCGGCTCGCGTGTACGCTCGCCCCACCGAAAACGGCAAAACATACCCACAGTCTCACCACGTTGCTTGACCTTGTGCAAATTAAGCGTGAGAATGTGAAAGTTCGCTTTGGGGGCGTACCGGTTTCGATCCGGGAAATGCGCCAGAGGCGGCATGCCGAGGACGATGCGTTGGCCTCGTTAATCATCGCATCAAACAAAACAGCTAACGAACAATTAGCTCTCGCGGCCTAATAGTCCGCGACGTTCGCCGGTGGACACCTGCTACGCCGGACGAACGCCATAGCAGGCATGGCGGAACGCGGAGACCGCGCGTGGTTCGCCGAGAAAATTACATGCGGACTAGGCAGTGCGATTCGAGTCCGGACGCCATCGCACAGCAGAAAAAATTCTCCGGACTAAGCATGTAGTCGCGGCTGGTTTATTTGCCGGGGACGCGGGTTCAACTCCCGCCGCCTCCACCATCCTTCGCCCGGAACGAATGTGACGAGCGAAAGATGGTGTCCTCCGCAGCCTTGAAGCATGATGGTTGTCATCATTCGACATTATGAAGATTGGATTTTTGTTGGTAGGTCATGGACTGGTTTTGGCTGCGATTGCGCTGGCGGAGTTACCTGCGCGCGGCGACACCAATCAATACGCCGGGAGCAATTGGGCCCTGGTGGATGCAAAAAAGGTGATGGTGGCGGCGGCAGAAATCACCCCGGCGAAATTCCCGGATTGTGACGAGGCGACCGTTGAACAAAAGTCGGTCCGGGTCTATCAGGCGGATGGCACAGGGGAATGCCAGGATGAAACGTTCGTCAAGGTGCTCACGGAAAAGGGCAAGCGCGACAATCGCACGCTGACGATGTATTTCATGCTACCTTACACGACGGTCGAAGTGCCCAAACTGGAGGTGATCAAACCCGACGGGGAAATGGTTCCGGTGAACGTGGCGGCGAATTCGAAGGAGTCCATTGATGACAGCCAGATGGCAATGAACATTTACGACCCGAACTTGCGGGTGTTGCGGGTGAACCTCCCGAGTTTGAACGTCGGTGACGTGGTCCATTCAGTGGAACGCGAGACCATCGAGCGCCCGTACATTGCCGGTGAATATGCCGAAGAAAACGTTTTTGAAGGCGGAGGTTTCATCCGGCACATCACTTACGAGGTTCAGGCGCCGGCCGATCGTCCGCTGAAGCGCATTGCGTTGCGGGACGAAGTGCCGGGAACGGTCACCGCTTCGACGCAACCAGGCACCAATAACATGATCGTGTATCGCTGGGAGGTGAACAACGTGCCGCGCATGTTTGACGAGCCGTCCATGCCGCCTTACGAGATGGTGTTGCAGCGGCTCTTTGTGAGCACCATGCCGGATTGGGCGGCCGTCTCGAAATGGTACTGGAACCTCAGCCAGTCGCATCTGGACGCGACGACGCCGGAGATGAAGCAGACGGTGAAGGAACTCACCGCCGGGGCGAAGACGGACAAGATCAAGGCGTTGTTTTATTACGTGTCGAACAAAATCCGTTACATGGGCATTACGCCGGAAAAGGACCGGCCGGGCTTCGAACCGCATGATGTGTGCATCACCTTCGACAAAAAATACGGCGTTTGTCGGGACAAGGCGGCCCTGCTGGTTTCGATGCTGCGCCTGGCTGGCTTGAATGCGTATCCGGTGCTCGTCAGTGTCGGGACCCACAAGGACGCCGAGGTGCCCGATCCGTTTTTCAATCACGCCATCGTGGGCGTTGAACTGGAGAAGGGTCAAATTGTGTTGATGGACCCGACCGACGAGAACACGCGAGAGCTGCTGCCGGCTTCCGATCGTAATCAAAGCTACCTGGTGGCCCGGCCCGACGGCGACACCGTCCGGCTAAGCCCGATTCAGCCGCCGGAGGAAAACATGATGCAGATAAAAACGACCGGGGTCTTGAATGCGGACGGCGTTATTGAAGCGAAGTCGGAATTATCGTTTCAGGGCATCAACGACGACGCATATCGGAATGCCTTTTCACACATGAAACCGGACGATGAGCGGCGGTTCTTCGAGCAGCGCCTCCAGCAGGCGGTGCCGGGCCTGCGGCTCAAGTCGCTTAAACTTGTGCCGGCCGACATGCGCGACGTGTCCACGGGCCTGCGGGCGGAACTGGAATTTTCGGTGGGGGGCATGACGGCGAACGGCGGCGGCGAGTCGGTCGTGAGCGTGCCATGGATTGGCAAGCGGCTGGGAGTTGTAAACTTCATCCTCGACGGCACCGGCCTGGAGAAAAGGAAATACCCGCTTGAGACCGAGGTGACCTGCGGTGTGCAGGAGGACATAACGCTCAAACTCGCGGGCGGCTTCACCGGGGCGGCGTCGCTGCCGTCACCTTCATCGGTGGAGGACGATTGCGTGAGCTATCAACAGCACTTTGATACGAAGGAAGGTGCGCTTGAGTGCTCCCGGACGTTGAAATTGAAAACGGTCGAGTTCAGGCCTGGTCAATATCTGGCCCTCAAACAGACCTTGAAGATGCTGGATAATGACGGGCGCAAGGCGCCGATCCTCGCCCTTGCTGGCAAGCCCGCTGCGAATGACCGGGCAATGGCCGGCAATTCTCCCGCGCCGCCGGTGGAATCCAACGCGCGGATTCTGGAGAGCCGGAAGGAACTCGATGTGACCGGCCCACACACGGCGGTTTACCGGGTGAAATACTCAAAGCGCATCCTGACTTACAGCGGCAAGGTTCGGGAGGCCGAGGTAAAGATTGCCTACAATCCCGCCTGCGAAGAGGCCCGGCTCGTCCACGCGGTCGTGACTTCTCCAACCGGCGAGCGTCAGGAAATTTCCAAGGACGAAATCAATGTGATGGACGAGGGTTGGAATGCGTCGGCGAAGCGATACACGGGCGGTCGGATACTGGTCGCGAGCCTGCCGGGCGTGGACGTCGGGTCCACCATCGAGGTTGAATATGAGGTCATCTCCACCAACAAGCCGTTCCTGGCTGGATTTGAGTCGTTCCAATTGCCGGATGATCTGGAGCAAAAAACGTTTACGTTGACCGCACCGGCTGACGTCAAAGTTCAGCGGTTGGTCAGTGGTGTGCGGGGCATCGTTCGCGAGCAGCGCAAGAAGGATGGCAGCCGGCAGGAGTTTCAATGGCAGTCGGAAAAAGTTGCGGCTTTGCCGGCCGAAACTCAGCTTCCGCCGGAATGGGTTTACAGTGCCGGAGTGGGTTATTTTATCGGCAATGTGACGAACTACCTGAACGAATTGAACGAGACAATGCTGGAGCGGTCGCACCAATCCACCCAGGCGGCAGAATTGGCCCGGCAACTGACCGCGAAGGCGGAGAGTAAAATTGAAGCGGTAAAGGCCATCCGCGATTTTGTTGCCAAAGCCATCCGCGAGGCCGGACCGTCCTTTACCGACCTGCCGTTGAGTGAACTTTCCGATGCCGACACGACGTTGGCGGATGGATACGGCCACGCGGCGGATCGCGCCATTCTGCTTCATGCGATGTTGAGCGCGGCGGGTTTTCAACCGGAGTTCGTGCTGGTCTCGGATTTGCCGGCGATCGCGGGCATCACGAACGTGGCGATGACGTTTCCTTTGCCCCGGTATTTCCAGACCCCCCTCGTCAAAATCACGCTGGATGGTGAGAACTATTATCTGAACGACACGGACCAATACGCGCAACTGGGTTCGACAAGCAGTGATGGTAAACTGGGCATCGCGCTTTCCAACCGGGCGTGGGAAGTCATCCACGCCACCAAACAGTGTGAGGACGGGAACAAGACCGTTTATACACTCTTGTTGGACAAGAGCGGCAGGACACGGATCGGGGTTTTGCGCTGGTATTACGGCGAGAATTACAACGAAAAGCACCGGTTTTTCTCCGAACTGCCGCCTGAGGAGCGGAAACGGTATTTTCAGGAAACCGTCTCCGAGGTGACTCAAGGTGCGCGGCCAGTGGGCGATTTGACAACCACGTTTGACACCTATCCGGGCCGTGAACAGTTCTCGGTGATCATTGACAACTACGGCGTCACGGTGGGCAAATACCTTTACTTCAATCTGCCCTTTACTCCGTCACTGATCCCGGCCGGGGCCGACCAACGCGCGCTGCCGTTGTTGATTTCGCACGGTGGCAAAAACACCGTCCGCACCGAGATTGAGCTGCCTTCGGAATTTCGCCGGATTGTGGTGGCGCCCAAGAGCGAAGACCTCACCGTGGCCGGGGACGAAAGGGCGCACATTACCGCAAGGAAAACGTTCAGCGGATACGTTGTCAACGATGAGGTTGAAACCACACCGGCCATCATCAGTCCTGACAATTACCAGGCGATGCTGAAGGTCGAATCCGCCTTGAGCCGGAAGTCGTCGAAGGTATTTCTTTTGGAAGAGCAATGAAATTTCCGCCGGCTTCAGCAGACGACGCGCGCCCGTTCGCGCTCGACTGAAAACACCGCGGGCAAATGGCCGATCCACTCGCCGTCCAATTCGAAGGCGGTCGTTGTCTCACCCGCCAATTCAAATGATTGGGCGCGAAAACGGCGCACGAGGCTTTCCGGCAATTTTCGCCGCACCAGCAAACCCGGTGCGCAACGGAGCAGCGTCAGCCAGTTGACGCGTGGGAAAACGCAAACGTCCAGCAGCCCGTCGCACATGTTGGCTTGGGGGAAAATATCAAACGGCCCGCCGTAAAAACGCCCGTTGCCAACCAGAACGAGTTCACCCGCGAGATTTTGTCCGTCCGCGCGCGCGATGATTTTAGTTTTTGGCTCGGACAGCGCTTTCAATCCGGCAAAGACATAGACCAGCGGGCCGGTCTTTTTTTTGAGCGACCAGTCCACCAGTGCGATCGCCCGCGCGTCCAGGCCTGCACCCGCGAGTTGAACGAAATATCTCTTTTGCCGGACACCATTCGCCGAAAATTCCGCGCGCGGCAGGTCAATGCGCGTTTCACGTCCCTGCCGCAACGTTTCCCAGGCGCGCCCGATGTGCAGCGGGATTTTGAGCTCGTGCGCGAACACATTCACGGTGCCCAGTGGCAACACGCCCAGGCACGCCCGCGCAAAACCGTCCGGTGCGTCACCGAGGCCATTGAGCACTTCGTTGACCGTGCCATCGCCGCCGGCGGCCACGATGAGTTCGAAACCGTCGGCCACCGCCTCTGCGGCAAGCCGGCGCGCGTCGTTGGGCGCGGTCGTGGCCTTCAACGCGCATTGCGAGCCAATGGCGTCGAGCTGATGGCGAAAGCGCCGGGCTTTTTCGCCGCGGGCCGCCGGATTGAAAATCACACAGGTGCGCACACACCGAATGATTTTAACGGCGGGCGCGGTTAGTCGAGCAGAAAGCGCGGCGTTTGCTTGCGTTCACGGCGCGTTTCCCCGAAACTGACACTGTGAGCGGAGCAAAAAACTGGAAAATTCCGAAGTGGCCATTTCTGCTCGGCGACGCGCTGCTGCTGGGGTTCGCATTTTTTATCATTTGGAAATCACCGCACCCGATTTCCCAATGGGAAACCATCACGTGCCTTGCCTCCGCTGCGGTTGGCGCGCTGCTCGGGGTCGCGCCTTTCGTTCTTGATTATCGGGCCGTTCTCAGGCTCGTGGATGTTAACGCCCTCGGCGAAGTTGCGGGTAAAATTCAGGATCTTGAGCGCCTCGCTGCCCAAATTGGTTCCGCAACCAACGAGTGGACGAACGTCCAGACGCAGGCCGAGAAAATTTCCACCGGCGCAAAGGAAATCGCCGACCGGATGGGGGAGGAAGTCCGCCAATTCTCCGAGTTCATGCAAAAAATGAACGACAGCGAGAAGGCCGCGCTCCGGCTCGAAGTCGAGAAGTTCCACCGCGGCGAAGCTGAGTGGCTGCAAGTGCTGGTGCGCATCCTCGACCATATTTTCGCGCTGCATGCCGCCGCCGTCCATTCCAACCAGCCGCAGGTCGCCGAGCAAATCACGCAATTCCAAAACGCCTGCTGCGGCGTCGCGCGCCGCGTCGGCGTGACGCCCTTCGTGGCCGAACCGGATGAGCCGTTCAACCCCGACCGCCATCAAGCCCTGGATGCGAAATCAAAACCGCCGGCAGATGCGGCCGTCGCGGAAACGGTCGGCGCGGGGTACACGTTCCAAGGAAGACTGTTGCGCCCCGCCCTTGTCCGGCTCAAGGAAAACGGCACGGGAAAGTCCGACGAGAATCAATTACCGCTCGAAGCCACTGAATCCACCTGATTGGCGATGTTGCCCGATTCCAGTTCATACCGCATGAATTCTCAGACTGCGCCGGATCGGATCATGCGCCGACTGGCTGCCGTTCTCGGAATTTTTTCTTTTGGTGTCGTGCTCGCCGCCCACAACATCACCGACGGAGATCTCTGGAACAAACTCGCCATCGGGGCGCATGTTTGGAAATACGGCACCGTGCCGGTGCACGACACCTTTGCCTTCACACCCGTGTTGCCGCGTTACATCGAACACGAATGGGGCGCCGGCACGATTTTCTTTGGCGCGCTTAAATTTTTTGGGCCGGCAGGGCTGATGACGCTCAAAATCCTGCTCGCCTTCGGCGCGCTTGGGGCGGCGGCGGCCACCGGCAGGAAAATCGGCTGCGCCCGGGAAACGTTGCTGGTGCTGGCCATTCCCGCGGCGGCGTGCGTGTTGCTCGGCTACATACCCGTGTTACGAAGCCACACGTTTACGTATTGCTTTTTTGCCGTCACGCTGCTTGGCCTCGAAGAAATCCGCGCCGGCAAAAAATGGCCGGTTTTTGTTTTGCCTTTGATGATGCTCGCATGGTCAAACATCCACGGTGGATTTGTCGCCGGGTTGGGCACCCTGGCGGTTTACACGACGTTCTCGTTGTTCACGCGCCGGCAGATCAAACGCATGTTGTTCACGGCGTTCGCTTGTAGCGCGGCCGCGCTGGTCAATATTTATGGTCTCAAATTCTGGGCGTATTTGGTCCCGGCGCTTCTCAACCAGCGCCCGGAAATCGCCGAATGGCAACCGCTGCCGCTTTTTGCAAACGACGTGTTTCTCAGCTTCCGGATTCTTTTTGTGCTGGTGATTTTTCTGCTGCTCGGCGCATGGCGACGCACGGAGAAAAAAAGCTGGCCCGGCCTGACCTTGTTGGCGCTGACCGCGGCACTTGCGTGGCACAGCCGGCGGCATGCACCATTTTTCGGAGTCACCGCTTTGGCTTTTGCCGGCCCATTTTTGCAAACCGTGCTCACCGATTTCGCCGCGCGTCTGCCGCGACATTTGCGGGCGGCTTTCAAACCGGCACTGGCGGTAATGATTCTTTACGGAGCCGTCGCCATTTATGCCGCGGCGGATTTTCTTCCCCATGCCTCATTCGTCCTGCTCTCACCGGTGGGGCACGATCCGGTGCGTGAAGTGGACATTCTTTCGCGCGCCCAGGCCGAAGGGAACCTGGCAACACCCTTCAGGTGGGGTGGCTATTGCTCGTGGCGGCTTTATCCCCGCATTAAAATTTCCATGGACGGCCGCTATGAAACCACCTTTCCGGAATCCACCTTTGAATTAAACAACGCTTTTTATGAAAAGCGCGGCACCAACTGGGACCGGCTCATTCGTGATTACCAGGTGAATTATGTCATTCTTGCATTTACGCAGGAACGATTGCGCCCGGAGGATTTGTTGGACCATGGTTACGTCTTGATTTGGACCACCGAAGGGCATTCCGCACTCATGGCCCTGCAAAAACACGCCGACCAGCTCCAGCGCGTCGCCGCCGAACTGCCGCCCACCACCATCAATCCGGTCGACGCGAGCATTCCTGACGGATGGTGGTCTCGTTGATCGTTCAACCAACAAGCACGGAACGGTTCTGCGATAAAAAATGCAGCCAGCAGGCGGAGACAGGCCGCGAATAAATTTTGGCCAGGGCGCGCGCATAAAGTTTCAACTGGGGCGAATACATCTTTATTTTTGACGGCAATTCGCCCGCGCGAACTTCGTCCGTTTTGAAATCCACCAGCCAGATTTCTTCCGGCAGCAGGACGACCAGATCCGCCACGCCTTGCACAACAACGAATTCATTTTCAAGCCCCGCCTCCGGTTTTGTCCCGACGATTGCGACCAGTTCTTGCGGACTGAATTTCGCCGTAAAAGCCAGTTCGCGCCGCACGTTGACGGCGTTGGCCCGAACTCGCCGGCCCGGATCGGACTGCCAAAATGCGGCGACGGCTTCCAAATCCAGCGCCGCGCACTCATCCGTGGACAAAACCTTTTCCCACTTCAGGCGCGCGGCTTCGGATTTGAGCGCGGCAATGTCGTTCGCATTTTCGAGCGCGAGGCACTGGAGAAATTTGTGATGCGCCGAGCCGGTTTCGGTTGCCAACAGCTTTCCGTGCGTCGGCTTGGCCGCGTGCGCGAATTGATATGGAGCGAACGTTTGCCCGGCCTCGTCATCCGATTCATCCGCCGCTTGGCGTCGCAGCGCGGTAACGGACGATTTTGCCGCCTGTTTCGTCGCCGCGCTGAATCCGTATTCCCAGGTCAACGCCGCGCGGAGCTTTCGTTTTGTTTCCTTGTCGAACGCCTCTGGCTGGCGGGGATCGCCGCAGAGCGGGACAGGCTGCCCGCCCCATTTTTCGGCCAGTTCTTCATCACCAACGATTCGCCAGCGCAAATGCGGCAGTTCGCCTTCGGTCCCGTTTGTATTCGCGCTTTTGGCGTATTGCGCAAACCACAAGCCCAGCCAATCCGCGCAACATTTCGCCGCGAGAATTTCCCGCGGTGTCACTGCGTCCGGGTTGGTCCAGAGCGTCTGCCATTTCCTTTCCGTGACGGTGCCGCTCAAAATCAATGTGTCGCGCGCGCGTGTCACGGCGACGTAAAGCAGCCGCAATTCCTCACCCCACAACTCGCGGTGCTCGCGCCGTTGAGCGAGCCAGTGCGGCAGGCTTGGATAACGGCGGCCCGTGTGCGGCGGTTTGACGCGCGGACACAAACCGAACTGTTCGTCCAAAATAATTTCCGCGCGCAGGTCCTGCGTGTTGAACGGCTTCGCCAAATCGGCCACGGCGACAACCGGGAATTCCAGGCCCTTGCTCTGGTGAATGCTCATGAGCCGCACGGCGTTTTCGTCCGTACTGCCCGCGACCTCCGGTTCCACCCCGGCCTCGCGCTGCGCTTCGATGAATTTCAAAAAGCGGAACAATCCCTGCCGTTGGAATTGATCAAACCGCCGGGCCAGGTTGAGAAAGCGTTCAACATTCGCCTGCCGCTGTGCGCCGCGTGGACGGGATCGCAACCATTCGGCGAAATGTGTTTCCGCCAGAACGTCTTCCAGACAGCCCGACAACGACGATTGCCGCGCCCCTTGCCGCCAACGCCCGAAGCGTTCCAGAAATTTCCCGATTTTTTCAACCGTTTCGCTCCGTATTCCACACTCCGCATTCCGCGCCCGATTGAGCGCCGTCCAGAAATGAACGTCCTTTGCTGCCAGCCGGATTTCCCCCAGTTCGTCGAGGGACAAACCAACCAGCGGCGAACGCAGCACCGCGATGCACGGAACGTCCTGCAACGGATTATCGAGCAGTTGCAGCAGGCTTAACAAATCCAGGATTTCCGCGCTCTCGAAAAATCCGCCGCGCTCGACCACCAGCGGCACACCGACCCGCTCAAACTCCTTCGCGTAAGCCTCCGCCTTGTTCGCGGGCGAGCGCAGCAGCACCGCCATGTCGCGCCATTCGGCCGGCCGGAAGGCCTTTTGCCTTGCGTCCCAGATTTCATGCCGCGCATTTTTCAACTCCTGCAATCGCTGCGCGAGCAGCCGCGCCTCTTTTTCCATTTCCTCCAATCCGGCCAGATTGTCAGCTCCGGTTTCGCTTTCAAAATTTGCGTCGTCGCGCCCGTTTTTTTTGAAATGCAAAAGCAATTCAGCCCGCGGCGTTGAATCGCTGGCCAGGCCGGGCGCCGTCCGCGTTTCCGGCGAACCGAATTGCAGTTGTGCTTCGGCGTCATAACGCACACCGCCGACATCCTCGCGCATGAGAAACTCAAAGACGGAGTTCACGAAATGAAGCAAACCCTCGCGGCTGCGGAAATTTTCCGCCAACGGGATCGTTTGCCCGTTTTTGCCGCGCCAGGCTGCGGCGTAATCGCGGAAGATTTTCGGGTCAGCAAGCCGAAAACGGTAGATGCTTTGTTTCACGTCGCCGACGAGGAAGCGGTTTGCCCGGTGGGGCGAGCGTCCTCGCGAGCCGTCGGTGGAGTCAAGTTCAGCCATTTTCAGCGCCTCGCCGGGATTCTCGCCCCACCCTTCCTCGCGGCTCAATGCCTGGATGATTTTGTCCTGCGCGGCGTTGATGTCCTGGTATTCATCCACGAAGACGAACCGTATTTTTTTTCGCCAGCGTTCCGCGAAAAACGACGGTTTGTCCGTTGCGAAATCCCAAAGCAGCTTCAACGCGAACTGTTCCAGGTCGTGGAAATCCAGAACGCCGTCATCGCGTTTGCGCGCAGCGAACCGGGCGGAGAAATTTTGCGTCAGCCGCAGCAATGCGGTCATATGGCCGCGCACCCAATTCCAATCTTCAGTGAGCGGATCGTGGCCGTTTTCAACCGGTGCGAGCGCGGCGAGAAAAGCTGCGTCGGCAAAAAAATCTTCGAGGGGCTTTCGTAAAACGGTTTTTTTGCCGCGTGGCCATCCGGCATCGGCAGCTTGAATATGGTTTAAAACAACTGCGGCCTGTTCGCGTGAAGATTTCTTCGGTAGTTTTCCCAGGATTTCGAGGCATTCCGCCGCCTTGCTGTTTCCCGCCCGCAAATTTTCCAGCGCAGGCAGCCATTCACCGCGCCCGTCGCGGATGGCGTCGGTCAGCCGCGTGCGCCATTCGTCCGGTTCGGGCGACAAAAAATTTTCCAGTTGCTGTGCGTGCCAGCCTTCGGCATCGGGCCGGGTTTGGGCGTAATGATGCAAACGCAGAACGAGAGAGCGGATTTTTTCATCGCGCCCGCTGCCATAAATTTGAATCAGCTTTTGGACCGCTTCAGCCAGTTCATTTTCAGCGGCGTAATGGATTTGCATTTCCTCTTCGAGCGTCTCGTTGGCCAGCAGCCGCGCTTCGCCCTCGTCGAGCACGGCGGGTTGCGGGTCGAGGCCGAGTTCGTAAAAACGTTCACGCACGAGCTTGAGGCAAAAACTGTGCAGCGTGCCAAGGTGCGCGGCGTCGAAGAGCGCGAGTTGCGCGGTCCAGTGAAGTTCGTCGGGCTTGTCGAAAATTTTTTCCTCGATCCGTTCGCGGAGCCGCTGGCGCATTTCAGCCGCGGCGGCCTCGGTGAAGGTGACGATGAGCAATTCGTCGAGCGATGCGCGTTCGCGGTCCAGGCAATCGAGGCAGCGCTCGACGAGTGTTCGTGTTTTGCCCGTGCCGGCGCCGGCCATGACGAGCACGTTGCCGCGCGCAGCGACAGCGCGGCGTTGCGACGGCGTCAGGCCGTCGTCATTTTTGGCAGGCGATTCCATGGTCCGCACGCAGGCTAAAGTGGCACAGGCGTCCTCGCCTGTGAAATCCAAAACCACAAACCGGAGGCCTGTGCCATATCCCAATTTTTCCGCGTGTATTTGCCGGACAGGCACGATAAATTCAACTCATGTCTCAGGGCCTGCGACTTAAGGATCAACCCGCCAGCGAACGCCCGCGCGAGCGATTGGCCGAACACGGTCCGGCGGCGCTCGGTTCGGCCGAATTGATTGCCATTCTCGTGCGCACCGGTCTGCGTGGAACGAACGCCGTCGAAATCGGCGCGCAATTGATAAAAAAATACGGCAACTCGCTCCAGGCGCTGGCATTGGCGTCAGTGGACGATTTGCGGCAGGTGAAGGGTATCGGGCGCGACAAGGCGGTGACGCTCATCGCGGCGTTCGAGCTGGCCCAGCGGATGGCAAAGGAATTGTGCAACGAATCGGAGCCGTTGGATCATCCGGAGGCCGTGGTGCGGCTGTTGCGCGCCCGGAATCTGCTCAAGAAGGTGGAGACATTGCAGGTATTGTCGCTCAACACACGCCGCCGATTCATCCGGCTGGATGAAATTACGGACGGCACGCTCGACACCATTCTCGTGCATCCACGCGAGGTGTTCAGAGCCGCCATTGCGGCCAATGCCGCCGCGATTGTGCTGGCGCATAATCATCCGAGTGGTGACCCGACGCCGAGCGAGGCGGACATCAAGGTGACGCGCGATTTGATCCGCGCCGGACAGCTTTTAAAAATTGACGTGCTCGACCACATCATCATCGGCCGCGCGACGCAGGAGCGGCAGAAGGATTACGCGTCGTTGCGCGAGTTGGGATATTTTTATTCCTGATTTTTAGCCGCAGATGAACACGGACAGACATGGATGCTTTGAACAAAATCGTTTGAATCTGAGTTCAACTGTGTGAATCTGTGGCGGCAAAGATGATTCATCCAACGGCCATCATTCATCCGAAAGCGAAACTGGATTCGACGGTTCAAGTCGGCCCGTATGCGGTGATTGACGAGGGCGTGGAACTGGGTGCGCAATGCGTCGTCGGGCCGCACGTTTATCTCACGGGGCTGACGAAGATTGGCGCGCACAATCATTTTCACGCAGGCTGCGTCATCGGTGACGCGCCGCAGGATTTGAAGTACGACGGCACGCCGACGCAGCTGCGCCTCGGCGACCACAACGTTTTCCGCGAGCACGTCACCGTTCATCGCTCGACCAAGCCGGACGCGGAAACGGTCATCGGTTCCCACAATTTTCTCATGGCCGGGGCGCACGTGGCCCACAATTGCGTGGTGGGCGAGCACGTGGTTCTGGCCAATGGCGCTTTGCTGGGCGGGCATGCGGTGGTGCAGGATCGCGCGTTCATATCCGGCAATGCCCTCGTACATCAGTTCTGCCGGGTCGGCACGCTGTCGCTGATGCAGGGCGGCTCGGTCATCAGCAAGGACCTGCCGCCGTTTACGGTGGCGCTGTACGTAAACGAAATTTGCGGGCTGAATGTCGTCGGCTTGCGCCGCGCGGGATTCACCGCGGAACAGCGGATGGAATTGAAGCGGCTTTACCATCTGCTGTTTCGTGGCGGGAAAAACCTGGGCGCGGCAATCACGGAGGCAAAAAAAAAGTTCACCAGCGCCCCGGCGAAAGTTTTACTGGACTTCATCGCCGAAGCAAAG
Organism: Verrucomicrobiota bacterium; assembly: GCA_050011235.1. Classification (GTDB taxonomy): domain Bacteria; phylum Verrucomicrobiota; class Verrucomicrobiia; order Limisphaerales; family UBA11358; genus UBA11358. The sequence continues at coordinate 35,305 of JBEKJN010000001.1, forward strand.
CGCGGTGTCTGCGCGGACATCGGTCACGCGATGGGCGGAGGCGAAGACAAGTAGGATGCGGCCATGTATAAAGTTCTCGGTTCAGACGGAAATGAATACGGCCCAGTTTCCGCCGAGCAGGTGAAAAAGTGGATTGTGGAAAACCGGGTTGAAAAGAAGACACCGGTCATACCGGAAGGCGGAGTGGATTGGGTCTTTCTGGGTTCGCTGCCGGAGTTTGCCGCGGCGTTCATGACACCCTCATCGGGCCCGCCGCCAATTCCTCCATCCGCCGGAGCATCAAAATCCGCCGCTGGTTTCAACAAGGTCATTCCATACAAAAATGCACGGGCGTTGGTTGCGTATTATCTGGGCGTCTTTTCAGTGATCCCGCCTTTTGGCGCCCTGCTCGGGATTCCGGCCCTTATTTTGGGAATCTCGGGATTGCGTTTTCAACGCCGGAATCCGGATGCAGGCGGCAACGTCCACGCATGGATTGGGATTGTTTTAGGCGGTTTGTTTGGTTTTGGATATTTGGCATTGATTGCTCTCGTTATTATCCGTGGGGTTGTCCACGGACATTCAATGCGTTAACTTTTGCATCATGTATAAAATCATCGGGGCGGACGGCAAAATCTACGGTCCGGCGAGCGCCGAACAATTACGACAATGGCTCGCCGAAGGCCGCGCCAATGCGCAGACCCAAACGCTGGTGAACGGTGCCTCGGAATGGAAACCACTCGGCACGCTGCCGGAATTTGCGGCGCATTTCGCGCCGCCAATTCCCCCGGTGATCAGGCCGTTGCCGCCGGGAACTTCAGTGACGGGGCAGTTGCCGAAAACCAATTCCTATGCGATGACGGGACTGATTCTGGGCATTTTGTCGCTGACGTGCTGCTGCGGATTTCCGTTCAATATTCTGGGACTGGTCTTTTCACTGGTCGGGCTGTCGCAAATCAACCGGCATCCCGAACTTTACGAAGGCCGTGGGCTCGCCATCGCGGGAGTGATCCTTTCGGCGGCGAGCCTCATTTTGTCGTTTGGATTGCTGCTGTTCAACCTTGTACTCAGCCCACCAAGCATCATGTGGCATTTCAGAAGGTTCTGAACCAAAACCATGCGTACGGCATCACAGCCTGTGCCGCCGAAAATCGCCGCGCCGCCGTCACTCGCCTTTTTTGCGGGGGCCGTGCTCGCGGCAACCGTGCTGGGTTCGGGCGCGGTTTTGTTTTTCTTCAATCCGAGCACGCACGGATTTTATCCGGTGTGCCTGTTTCACAAGCTGACCGGCCTGAACTGTCCGGGCTGTGGCGGGACGCGGGCGGCGTATCAATTGCTGCACGGACACCTTTTGCGCGCGTTGCGGGACAACGCGCTGTTCATTCTCGCGCTCGTCGCTTTGATGGTGCGCGGAGTGTGGTTTGCCACGCGCAAAATTTGCCATCAGCCCGCCACGTTGGCCGTGCCGCCAAAAGTGTTGTGGGCATTTTTGGTTCTCGCGGTTGCGTTCAGCGTGTTGCGGAATTTGCCGGCGTTTTCGTTTCTCTCGCCCTGAACCGCGCGGGAACTTTTCGCTTTTGCGGCCGCGCGTTCTCGTGTTCAATCGTTGACCTATGAGTCTGACACATCCATTGACGACCACGACGTTTGATCTGCCCGGCTATCGCGTGACCAAATCGTTCGGCGTTGTGCGCGGCATCATCGTGCGGTCGCGCTCGGTCATCGGCAACTTGGGCGCGAGCATCCAGGCGATTTTCGGCGGGAACATTTCGCTTTACACCAACCTTTGCGAACGTGCCCGCGAAGAGGCCTTCAATCTGATGCTCACGCACGCCGGCCAACTCAGCGCCAACGCGGTCATCGGCGTGCGCTACGACGCCACGGAAATTGCGGCGGGCATTACCGAAGTGCTGTGCTACGGCACGGCGGTCTATGTGGAGCAGGCGAATTGAACGTTGAGCGGGCGAAAGAAAAGTTTTTCACTTTCATCCTTCAACACGCAACCATTGACTAAAAATGTCCGGTCACAGCAAATGGGCGAAGGTCAAGCACTTCAAGGGTGCGATTGACGCCAAACGCGGGAGGATTTTTTCCAAGCTGGGGCGTGAAATCACCATTGCCGCCAAAATCGGCGGCGGCGACCCGGACATGAACCCGCGGCTGCGGATGGTGCTGCTCAAGTGCCGTACGGCGAACATGCCGAAGGACAATATCGAGCGCGCAGTTAAAAAAGGCATCGGCGGCGGCGAAGACACGAATTATGAGGATTTGACCTACGAAATTTACGGGCCGAACGGCGTGGCACTGCTCGTGGAAGTAAGCACGGACAATCGCAATCGCACGGCATCCGATATTCGCAGCATTGTAACCAAGAACGGCGGCAGCATCGCGACGCCTGGATCAGTCAGCCGATTGTTTCAACGCAAAGGGCAAATTATTGTCTCACGAGAGGCGGCGGGCGAGGATCAATTGATGGAACTGGCGCTCGAAGCGGGCGCGGAGGATTTCAAGGCTGAACCGTTGGGTTATGAAATCATCACCGAACCCGCGAATTTCGAGACGGTGCACAAGCAAGTTGAGGCCAAAAACATCAAGTGCGAGGTGGCAGAGATCACGTCGTTGCCGACGATTACCGCGCCACTTGCCGATCCGACGGCGGTGGCGGCTGTCAACAAATTGATCGAGGCTTTGGAGGAGCACGACGACGTGAAGGAAGTTTTTCCCAACGCCGAGTTCCCCGAAACGTGAACCGCGCGACGAGGTATGAAGGCATTGAGCGCTGACACACTTCTGGCGCGACTGCTGTCCCGATTGACGACGGCGGTGTGCCGTCATCCCCGCTGGTTTTTGTATCCGCAGGCGGCGCTGTTTCTGGTGTGTGTCGTTTACACGACCGGCTACCTGAAAACCGACATGAACCGGGACAATCTGGTCGGCCCCAACCATAAAAATCACGAGAATTATCTCCGCCTGCAGAAGGAGTTTCCGCAGCAGGGCAACGACCTGGAGGTGGTCGTGGAAAGCGAAAACCTTGAGAAAAACCGGCAATTTGTCGAACGCATCGCCGCGAAAATGGAAGCGGAAACCAATCTGTTGCGCGACGTTTTTTACCAGCAGAGTTTGTCGGTAATGGGGGCAAAGGCATTGCTGTTCGCAGACGAGGATGATTTGGTTGAGTTGAAAAAGGAACTCGACGATGCCCTGCCCTTTCTCCGCCAGTTCACGCAGACGACCAATCTCATCACGTTTTTCGAGCAGGTCAACACGGACTTCCGCACCGCGCCGCGGGAAACGAATGCCCAGACCGAATCTCTGATTCAGGCCATACCGGCATTGACGCGCATCGTGACGCAAGCCACCGATTGCCTGGGGCGGCCTGGGACGCCGCCATCACCCAGCGTCACGTCGCTTTTCAATGCCGGCAGCGAAACGAACATCTACATCAACTACGATCACGGCCGAATTTTTTTGGTTACGGCGCATGCGCCCAGCGCCGAACTCAATGGGAAGGCGATTGAACGCCTGCGCCAATTGGTCAGGGAAACACAAACCGAGGTGCCCGGCCTCAATGTCGGCCTGATAGGCGAGCCGGTACTGGACTATGACGAAATGAGGCAGTCGCAGAAAGACATAACTATGGCGAGCATCGTGTCATTGGTTCTCTGTGCGTTGATTTTTATTTACGGCTACAACGAAACCGGGCGACCGGTGAAGGCGACGATTTGCCTGGTGATCGGCCTGGCCTACACGCTGGCGTTCACCACGCTGACGGTGGGGCATTTGAACATTCTGACGATCACGTTTGTGCCCATGCTCATCGGTTTGGCGATTGATTTTGGCGTGCATTTGGTCACACGCTACGAGGAGGAATTGCGGCACGGCAAAACGGAGGAAGCCGCGATGACCAAGGCAATGGTCTTCACCGGGCAGGGAATTTTCACCGGCGCGTTGACCACGGCAAGCGCGTTCCTGGCAATGAGATTCACTCATTTCAAGGGCATTCAGGAAATGGGCATCATTTGCGGTGGCGGTTTGCTGCTCTGTCTTGTACCGATGATGACACTGCTGCCGGTACTGCTGCTGCGCGGCCGTCAGAACGTCATTGATCACCAAACGACCGAGGACGATGCCCGTGCACGCATTGAAAACATCTGGCTGCAACGTCCCGTGTTCGTGGTGGCAATTACGGTTTCCTTGTGCGCGCTGGCGTTGGTGCAGGCCCGCAAAGTTAAATTCGATTACAACATGCAGAAATTGCAGAGTGTCGGATTGCCGTCGGTGGTATTTGAAGAGAAGCTGTTTGCCGCGGCGGACAAATCCCTGCTGTCCGGGGCAGTCGTTGCCGATTCACTGACCAACGCGATTGCCTTGGAGGAAACAATCAGCAAGCTGCCAACGGTTGCCGATATTGAACCGCCGTCCAGCTTGTTGAACCATCTCCTCAATCCCAGCAGCGGTGAAAAGCTCAGGCTGATCGGCGAGATCAAACAAGAGCTTGCGCCGCTGGAATTCGGCGTGCCAGACATAAGCCCGGTGGATGTTTATGCATTCAGCCGGACGTTGTATGGACTATATGGCTATCTGGGCGCGGCGCTGGACGAAGTCGGCGGCAGCGACCCGGAATTGACAAAACAGTTTGCCGCACTGCGCCAGGCGATTGACAATTTGCGCCAGGCGATGTTGCAAGGCGACCCCCAGGCACTCACGGAACACGCGGACAAATTGGCACGATTCCAGCAGGCGCTCTTCACTGATATGCGCACGACGTTTCAGTTGCTGCAAAATCAGGACAATCGCGCGCCATTGCACGTGGAAGATTTGCCCCAGGCTTTCCGCGACCAATTTGTGGGTGTGACCGGAAAGTATCTGCTGCAGGTTTTTCCGAAAAACGACGTCTGGCAGCGCGACAATCAAGAAAAATTTATTGCTGATCTGCGAACGGTGGACTCTAATGTCACCGGGACGCCGGTGCAACTTTATGAATTTGAGGAGCTGCTCAAGAACAGTTACATCCAGGCGGCTTGGTATTCCTTGGCGGCGATTACGCTTCTGGTCTTATTCCACTTCCGCAGCATCGGTTCGGTAATCCTGTCGTTGTTACCGGTCGGCATCGGCACGCTTTGGCTGGTCGGATTGATGGGCCGGTTTGGAATTCCTTTCAATGTGGCCAACATCATGACGTTGCCGCTGGTTGTCGGCATCGGCGTCACGAACGGCGTTCAAATTCTCAATCGCTTCGCCGAGGAGCGCACACCCAGCATTCTTGCCCGCAGCACCGGCAAGGCCGTGTTGGTTTCCGGGTTGACGGCGATTGCCGGATTCGGCAGCTTGATCATAGCCAAGGACCGCGGCATTTACAGTCTGGGATGTGTGATGGCAACTGGAATCGCAACGTGCATGATTGCAGGACTGACCCTTTTGCCGGCGTTGCTGAATTTGCTTGGCCGGTGGCGTCCGTTAATAGATCAACCCAGTGCCGACAATCCGTCGTCAGCACTGGGTCAGGAGGAACCGAGGTCAAAAACCTCAAGTGCAGAGAAAAAGTAATTGAAAACCGTTTAAAGTCAATCTCTATGTTAAACCCAGTCGCCAATAACGGAAAACCGCCAAAGCGTTTGTTTAGTTAACGATAACTTAAAGCATTGTAAGGCTTGATTTAAAAGACGTTTCTTCATTAACTGTGAAAAAGAAGATGGCCAATGAACTCGGAAATTTTGCCTGGCTGCTCCGAATGGGCTGGCTGGGTTGGGGCCTGTGTCTCCCCATGGTGGTATTCGCTCAAGACGGTTTTAGTGCCGGGCCGCTCTATGATCAATTTCCGCTGACGCTGGATTCCGGGCATCGGACTGAAGCCGTCGGGCCGTTTTTTTACCAACAAGAAAGAGACACGGAAAAATCGTGGGGCGTGCCGCCGCTATTTTCGCGCGTGACGGATCCCGCCATCGAATCCGAAACCTATAACCTGCTTTATCCACTGTTGACTTACGAAATTTACGGGAGTGCATACCGCTGGCAGTTTTGCCAATTGCTCAGTATTGCCGGCGGCCAGAATCAAACCGAGGTTCCCAGGAATCGTTTCACCCTTTTTCCGGTCTATTTCCAGCAGCGTTCGCCGGACACAAACGAAAATTACACCGCGCTTTTGCCATTCTACGGCCATCTCAAAGACCGGCTGTTTCGGGACGAAATTTTCTTCGTGATGTTTCCGATTTATAGCGAGACGCGGAAACACGATGTGGTCACCGACAATTATCTTTACCCCTTTTTCAATCTGTGTCACGGCGATGGGCTGCACGGCTGGCAATTCTGGCCGGTGGTTGGCACCGAACACAAGGACGTGACCACGCGCACCAACAGTTTCGGCGAAATGGAAATCATCGGCGGGCACGACAAATCATTTTTGCTCTGGCCGCTTTATCTGCGGCAGGACACCGGCATCGGCACCGACAATCCCGATAAATTCCGCGCCTCGATTCCGCTTTACGCCACAACGCGCTCGCCACAACGAGATTCAACGTCCGTACTGTGGCCGTTCTTCAACTGGATTGACGACCGCGAAAAGAAATACCGCGAATGGGAGGGGCCATATCCATTTGTCGTCATCGCGCGCGGCCCTGGCAAAACCACCACGCGCGTGCTGCCGTTGTTCGGCCGGTCGCACAACGACACATTCGAGAGCGATTTTTACCTGTGGCCGCTTTACAAATACAACCACCTCCATGGCGGGGCATTGGACCAGGAGCGCACGCGCATCCTGTTTTATTTGTTTGTGGATCTGACGGAAAAGAACACCGGGACCGGCCGGGTAAAGCGGCGCGTTGACCTGTTGCCGTTATTCACCTGGCATCGGGATTTTAATGGCAACCGCCGGCTGCAAATTCTCGCGCCAATTGAACCGGTACTGCCCGGCAGCAGCGGCGTCGAACGCAACTGGTCGCCGCTGTGGTCTTTGTGGCGGGCGGAAAACAATCCCAAGACCGGCGTGGCGAGCAAATCGTTGCTCTGGAATTTGTATCGCTACGACACGACGCCCAGCACAAAAAAATGCTCGCTTCTTTTCGGTCTTTTTCAGTATCAATCCAATGCGGAAAGCAAAAAATTACGCCTGCTTTATATTCCGCTGGTCAAAACGCACCAGCCGGCAGGCCATCCGGCAAAATGAAAATGTGCCCGACATATGTTTGAGAGCATCGGCGAAATCGTCCTTCTGTTCTGGCGCACGCTGCTGGCCCTGCCGCTCGCATGGCGGCAGCGGCAGAAGGTCTTCGACCAGTTTTTTGAAATTGGCAATGCGAGTTTGCTGATGGTCTGCATATTGTCGTTTTTCATCGGCGCGGTCACCGCGCTGCAAACGGGGCCGGTTTTGGTTGACCGCAGCCTGGCCAGCGCCGTGGGGGGCATCGTGGGCATCGCCATGGCCAAGGAACTGGCGCCTGTGATAATGGCCATTCTCATCGCCGGGCGCATCGGCTCGGCGATGGCGGCGGAAATCGGCTCAATGCGCGTCTATCAGGAGATTGACGCGTTGCGCACCATGAACATCAACCCGATCCACTACCTCGTGCTGCCGCGGCTGGTCGCGATCGCGGCGGCGCTCCCGATGCTGGTGGTTTTTGCGATTCTCGTCGGCTGGTTCGGTGGCGCGGTCGTGGCGGAGGCGAACAATCACATCGCCATTCCGTTTCAGGCGTTTTATTCGGACCTGCGCGACGTTGTTGAAGTCAAGGACGTGGCCAACGGCGTTTTCAAAAGTTTTTGCTTCGCGCTGATCATCGGCGTCGTTTCCTGTCATCAGGGCCTGACGACCATCGGCGGGCCGCGTGGCATTGGCCGCTCGGTCACAAAAGCCGTCGTGAACTCCATCGTGTTGATTGTCATTTTTGATTACATCCTCACCCGCATCCTTTTGAAATGATGAGACCTCCGGCAAACCATGATTCCGGCGTCAGCCTGCAAGTTCGCGGCTTGCGCAAGAGCTTTAATGGACAGGAAGTGCTCAGAGGCGTTGATTTCGAAGTCAAGCCCGGCGAAGTTTTCGTCATCATGGGACCGAGCGGCAGTGGCAAAAGCGTTTTGCTCAAACATCTCATCGGTTTGGAAGCGCCCGACGCCGGCGAGATTCTCGTTAACGGCGAATCCATCCAATCACCGGAGATCGCCGCCAAATACCGCATGGCACTTGTCTTCCAGTCCGGCGCCCTGCTCAATTCGCTCACTGTCGGCGAAAACGTCGGACTTTACCTGAGCGAACACCGCCTTAAATCACCCGAGGAAATCGCGCGCATCGTCGCTGAAAAACTTGAAGACGTCGGCCTCAAAGATGTCATTGACAAATTGCCCAGCGAACTTTCCGGCGGCATGAACAAGCGCGTGGCCATTGCCCGCGCCCTGGTCATTGAGCCGCAGTTGATTCTTTATGACGAGCCGACCAGCGAACTCGACCCGCTTTCGGCCATTGTCATCGGCGAGGAAATTTTGCGTCTCAAAGAACGTATCCATGTCACGACGCTCGTGGTGTCGCACGACCGCGACCTTGCGTTCGGTGTGGCCGATCGCATCGCGGTCATCAACGAGGGTCGCATCCTGACCATTGGGACGCCGGACGAGGTGAAACGGTTTAACGATCCGCTCGTCCAAAATTTTTTACACGCAGACTTTAAACGTGAACCTCAACACCAAAGTTTATGAAAAATTCACTCGAAACCCGCCTCGGCGTTTTTGTCATCCTCACGGTCATCGCCGCCGTGATCATCATTGAAACCCTCGGCGGGGTGGAAATGTTCCGCGGCGGTTATCGCATCAACGCGCTGTTTGACACGGTGCAGGATTTGAAGGTGGGCAACAACGTCAGGCTGGCTGGCGTTGAAATCGGCCGCGTCGAGAAAATTGCGCTGGCCGACAACAAGGTTCGCGTCACGATGAAACTGCACTCCGATGTCGTCGTGAGGACGGACAGCAAGGCCACCATCAAATTCACCGGTTTGATGGGGCAGTATTTTGTTGCCATTGACTTTGGCACGCCGGGGGCGCCGCCAGCGGGGGACGGCACGGTGCTCGGAACCGAAGAACAACCCGACCTCAACGCCGTCATGACCAAACTCGACAAGGCCGCCACGGGCATCGAAAATTTCGGCAAGAGCTTCACGCCCGATACCATTAACAATTTGATGGGCCCGTTGGTGGATTTCGTCAAACAAAACAGCAGTCATCTCGGCGGGGCCATTTCCAACATCGAAAACATTTCCGGCCAGATCGCCAGCGGTCAGGGCACGGTCGGGAAACTAATTTACACGGAACAGCTCTACGATTCCGCGCTCGTCACCGTCACCAATCTGCAGGACGCCGTGACCGAGGTGCGCCAGGTCGTCAATGGCGTCAGCAACGGCCAGGGCACGCTGGGCAAGCTCGTGACGGACGAAACGCTTTACAACTCGACGACCGCTTCGATGACCAACCTCAACCAGATTTTGCAGAAGGTGAATCAGGGCCAAGGCACGGTCGGCAAACTCGTCAATGACCAGGAATTTTACAGGAACGCCAAACTCACGCTGCAAAAGGTGGACAAGGCCACCGACGGGCTGGAAGACCAGGGGCCGTTGAGCGTCCTCGGCATCATGGCGAACAATCTGTTTTGAAAACCGCAAGAGCCGGGACAACGAGGCGCTGATCAAATTTAACCCGAAAAGCGGCGTTGGTTTTTCCTGGCTGGTGAGGCACGGGCTTCCCAGCCTGCGGGTTCGGGCGACTTTCTAGTCGCCCTAAGCGGAACTGGAAAGTTCCGCCCACCAGCAGACAGGAATGTCTGCTCTACCGGCACGCCAATGGCGATCCCCTTTTTTGAGTTTAAGAGTTAGAGTTTGGATTTTGAAATGAGCCTTTTTGCGCCGGCGGCTGCGATTTTTGGGAAACAAAAAGCCCCTTCCGGTTTTGCCGGAAGGGGCCAAGGGTCCTAAATCAGGTTAGAACTTGTAAATGACGTTGGCGTAAAAGCCCACCGAATCTTTTTCCTCGAGGTAACTCGTACTTAAGAATTGATTCTGGTCCACGTGATCCCAGCGGATTTCGAGGCGGCTGATGACGTTC
>JBEKJN010000002.1:0-34081 GCA_050011235.1 Verrucomicrobiota bacterium
CGCTGCCAACCGTCCAGACAGTTCCGGCTTTGGGCAGTTGGTCGAGCGGCACCAACTGCAAGCCTTCCGCGTCCGCCATCACCTGTACAACAGAATCAGGCTGCGCTTGGACAGGCGGCATCTGCATTTGCGCCTGCGAAATGAAAGTTGAATCGAAAAATATTCCCGCCGCCCAAACCAGCACCGCGCCGGCCACCGACACCACCCGCATGGTTTTCATTTTGATTCCCTTTCACGCAACCCCGTCCCTCAACACAGAGGGCGTGATTACTCACGCTCCAATACAGGCACTGGTATGCCTTCACAAGAACGCTTTCGGCACGCCCAGCGCGTGCGTGCTTCGAGCTGTCTTGTGAGTAAAATTACCAGTTTCGTATTGAACAGCAGCCGAAGCCGTAAATTGTCTTTGTTGTTTTAGATTTCTACATTCGTTTTGGAACGACTCGTGTGACGATGCGGTTCTAGGTTCTTCACCGGAAATTGCCAAGAATTATTTCAGAAATTTTCTACACGTCCTTTGTCATCGCGAAAAGAAAAAAATGTTAGTACCAAGCATTTTGCCAAAGTTCGGCAAGGGCTACTTATTCCGAAAATGCTGCAGTCAGGTTTTTGGAACGCGATTTGAGGTTGCCACCACGGGAAACGGCTCCTGCCAGCTTTCATGTCAGCGCAAGTTTGAGGGCGAAAACGTCGTCGCACGGTTTTGTCGCGGGCAGCTTCACGCGCAAGCCGTCGGCATCTTGCGTCCAGGCAATTTTCTCCTTCGAGCCGAGCAATTTGAGGGAGCGAATTTTCTGGCCGGGCAGCGCCGGCTGGTCCGCCGCGCCCCGACCGAGGCTGCGGATGACCAATTTTCCGTCTTCCGGCCAGCCGAGGACCCAAGTATAGAGCGCGCCGTGCCTGGTCGTGAAACGGATGTCGGCTGCGCCGAACTTAACGTTGTTTTCGTTGAACATGCCGCTGCGCACTTGGGTCGGGCCTTCGCCGTAAATTTTCCAAGGGCGGCTGCCGAAAATGCCTTCGCCATTCACGTCCATCCATTTCGCCATGCGGTCGAGAAACGCGGCTTCGTCGGCGTCAATCGTGCCGTCGCCGCGCAGGGGAACGCTGAGGAGCAGGTTGCCGTTTTTGCTGACGATGTCCACGAGCATCCGCAAGACCTGGCCGGCCGTTTTGTACCGGTGTTGCTCGAAAAGGCTGCGGTTGTAATGCCAGTCACCGATGCAGGTGTCGGTCTGCCAGGGCGCCGGCTGAATATCGCTGACGAAACCGCGTTCGTGGTCTTCGACCAATGCCGGACGGCGCGCGGCGTTGAGTCCTTTGAGGTTGATGACCCCTTCAAGCCGGCCACCGTGGCAGGCGAGGTTGGCATTGTAATAATGCGCGGCGATGTCGAGGCCGGCCTGGCCCAAGGGAAGCTGCCCCATGTTGTCGAAATAAATCAGGTCGGGATGATACGTGTCCACGAGATCCTGGCAGCGGAGGAACCAACGCCTGACAAAATCCGGATTGTCCGGCGGCGGTTTTTCAGTCCAAACGCGGTCATGCCGGCTGTGCCATTGCTGAACCGCCTGAATGCCGCGGATGCCGTCCGGGATGACCATGTTCGGGCCGGTGTAAAGTTCCTGCGGGTCGAGTCCCTCCCACCATTTGCCCTTGCCGTCGGCCGGGGTGAGCCGATAGGCGTCGTAGCGCACGCCGGCCAGCGGGCCTTCGCCGTCGTAACCGTAGGCGACTTGAAACCAGTGCTACGAATGCGCGGAATGATTGCTCACGCCGAAACGCAGGCCGTGCCCGCGCGCCACCTTCGCCCAGGCGCTGATGATGTCCTGCTTCGGCCCGACGTTGACCGAATTCCAAGCGTGGTATTTTGAATTGTAGGTGTCGAAATTGTCGTGATGATTCGCGAGCGCGACGAAGTATTTTGCCCCGGCGCGGACGTAGAGCCGCATCAAATTTTCCGGGTCCCAATTTTCGGCGCGCCAGAGGTTGTCAATTTCCATGAAACCGGACTGCGACGGATGGCCGTAGTGTGCGACGTGGTGGTCGTAGGCCTTATCGCCCTGAAGATACATCCGGCGTGCATACCAATCGCCCTGTTCCGGCACGCATTGGGCCGACCAATGCGCCCAGATGCCAAACTTCGCGTCGCGGAACCAAGCGGGACACTCGTAGTTTTTGACCAGTGAATCCCAATCCGGCTGGAACGGGCCGGTAATTTCCCCGGCGGCGCTTTTTTTGCGGCAAACGCTCGCACAGGATTGGAGCAGCGGTGCGGCCATGACGGCACTTGCGGCGAGGGCGGATTGCTTGATGAATTTACGGCGGGATAATGCCGTTTTCATAATTGTATTTTTGTCACGTTCCGGGTGCGCTTTATTTTTGAGGTTTTCCGACCGGCACCGCCACTGTTTCCCCGGCATATTTGACAATCGCATCGGCGCGCTCCGTTTCATCGCCGCCTACGCCGTGGTTTTCATCCACGAACACCACGCGGAAAGTCCGCTCCTTCAACATTCCCGGAAATTGTCCATTGCGCGCGCCGATGGTCAGCGTCCCGCTTGATTCATTCCAAGTCAGTGGAATGGTTGCGAATGCGCCCTTCTCGTAATTGTAACCGTCGCCTTGATCTTCATACAATGTGAACGTCCCGTCAGCGCCGCGATACACACGCAGCTCAATCGGGTCGGCCGGTTTCTCGGAAACATATTGCACGACCGGGCCGAGCGGCAAAATGCTTCCCGCGCGGACAAACAAAGGTATCGTTTCAATCGGCGACGCGGCTTCAATGCGCTGTCCGCCAGCCATCCGCCTTCCAGTCCAGAAATCATACCATTCGCAATTAGCGGGCAAATAGACACTGCGAGTGACGGCATTTGACCGCGTCACCGGACTCACCATGATTTCCGGGCCGAACAAAAATTGATCACCCACGTCGAGCGCGTTTGTATCGCCGCCAAAATCCATCATCAACGGGCGCAGCATCGTTCCGCCATCGCTCGTCACCTGCCACGACACGGAATAAATATACGGCAGCAGGCGGTAACGCAGTTGGATATACTTTTTTAGAATTTCCTGCGTCGGCTCATCCCATTGCCACAGTTCCTTGCCGCCGCCGGTGCCGTGCACGCGGAACATGGGGCAAAATGCGCCGAATTGAAACCATCGTGTGAATTCCTCCTGATACATTTTGTTCTTGGGGTTGGCACCGGGATAACCCGTCGCTCCCATGCCGAAGAATCCGCCGATGTCCGTGTTCCAATAGGGAATTCCGCTGATGGAAAAATTCAGACCGGCGGCAATTTGTTTCGCAAATACATCCCAATTTCCGTGAATATCGCCCGACCAGGTAATTGCGGAATTTCGCTGTTGTCCCGCGTAAGCCGAGCGTGTGAGGATGACGACGCGCTTTTTGTCCGTCTGCGCGCGTTGTCCCTGAAAAATCCCCGTGGTGTGCATGAGCGGATAGGCGTTGAAGACTTCCGCACCCGGTCCGTCCGCGGTTTGGAACGCGCGAAACTCGCCCCATTTGCCGCTGAATTCCGCCTCCGACGCGTCGAGCCACCAGCCGTCGAAGCCGAGGTTGAACAAATTTTTTGAAACCTGCGCCCAATAAATTTTACGTCCGTTCGCGTTGAACGGGTCATACCATTTCTGTTGTCCCTTTGGAAAAGCACTCGGCAGCACGGACGGATACAATACGCCGGCTTTTTCCAACTCATTGAAATTTTCAGTTCCCAAATCAAACTTTGGCCAGATTGAAATGAGAACGTGCGCGTTCATCCTATGCAAATCGTCCACCATTTCGGCCGGATTCGCATAACGCGCCGGGTCAAATGCGTGCGAACCCCAACCACCATTCGTCCAGTATTGCCAGTCCTGGATAATGCCGTCGAGCGGCACGCCGAGTTTGCGGTATTCCGCTACGACGTTCGTCATCTCCGCCTGCGTTTGATAACGCTCCTTGCACTGCCAGAATCCCCAAAGCCACTCCGGCATCAGCGGCACCGTGCCAGTCAACTCGCGATAGTCGCGAATCACGCCGTCCGCCGACGGCCCGAACATGAAATAATAATCCACCGCGTTCCCGGCTTCGGAGGTCCACGACAAAACTCCCGCGTCAGTCTCCCCCACATCCACGTCCGTCACCGCAGGATTGTCCCACAAAATGCCGTAACCCTTGCTCGACACCAGCACCGGCAGGCCGACCTCCATGTTGCGCTGCTGCAAATGCACCCTCGTCCCCCGATAATTCCACACGCCCGCTTGGTGCTGGCCCAAGCCATAAATCCGTTCATCCGGCGGGAGGATGAATTTTTGCCGCACGCTCGTGCTGTTGAAATTGGTCACGGTCGTTGGCGCAGACGCGCGGCCATTTTCCGCCTCCTGCAAAATTGGTTTGCCGGTCAAATCAAAAAATCCCACCACGCCGGTCTGCTTGTCCAAACGCGCGCGGACGCCCGGCGTTTCCAAAACTACTTCATCCGGCGTTTCGCTGAACTGCCATTTCGTCTTCGCGGGTTTGGCGATCACGCTGAAACTCTTTATCACCGGGAGTTTGTTTCCCGGCGCGAATGTCACACGAATGATCCGGTCTGACCACACTTGCAACCGCAGCGTGCCGGATGGCGTCGTCAACAAAATGCCGTCACCCTGCTTTTGAACCTTTATGGCCGAGTCCGCTGCGGCGGATGTGGAGACGTTTGCAGCGAGGAGAATCGCGCCAAACAGCGGCAGGAATTTTTGAAGAGTTGTTCGCATGGTTCAATTCAAGCTGACAATTTTCAGCGGCGCATGCAAACGAATGTCGTCGGACGCCGCGCCCACGAGCAGTTCATAACCGCCCGGTTCGACGGCATATTGTTTTTTGGCCGTGTCCCAGTAACGGAGCCGTTCCACCGGGATGTTCACGGTCACGTTCACCCGCTGACGCTGCTCCAGATGGACGCGCGCAAAGCCGCAGAGGGCGAGCTTCGGTTGCGGCAGCGCGGAATGCACATGCCGGAAGTACACCTGCGCCACTTCGTCGCCGGCGCGCGCGCCGGTATTTTTCAGGGTGAACGAAACTTTCACCGTGCCGGCGGGACTGTAAAACGGCTCGTCCAGGCCCGGGTTGCTGTAATCAAACTTCGTGTAGCTCAAGCCGTGGCCGAAAGCGAACAGGGGCTGGCCGTTGAAGTAACGATAAGTGCGATTGCTCATCGAGTAATCGTCAAACGCCGGCAGGTCGTCGGTGGAACGGTAAAAAGTGACCGGCAAGCGCCCGCCGGGATTCACATCACCGAAAAGCACCTCGGCCACGGCGCGTCCGCCCTCTGCTCCCGGATACCAGGCCTGCAAAATGGCCGGCAGGTTGGTGGCTTCCCACGGGATGGCCATGGCACTGCCGCTGCAATTGACGAACACAATCGGCTTGCCGGTTGTTTTCAACATCTTCAGCAGGTTCTCCTGCACGGGCGGCAATTCGATGCGCGTGCGGTCGCCACCGCTGAAACCGTCGTAATGCACGGGCATTTCCTCGCCTTCGAGCTGCGAGTTGATGCCGCCGACGTAAACGACCACGTCCGCCGCATCTGCGGTTTCGATGGCCTTGGTCAACATCTCGGCATCCGGCTGGTCCGAACTGTTCCACATCGTCAGCGGACAACCCATCTCGCAGGTCACCTCGATGTTTGTGCCGGCAACGCTCTGGATGCCATCCAGAATCGTCACCGGGTTCGCCGGCTGGCCGTTGTAATTGCCGAGCAGCATCGGCACCGAACGCGCGTTCGGACCAATGACGGCGATGCGCTTTATTTTCGCGCGGTCAAGCGGCAACAATCCGTCATTTTTCAACAGGACCATGGATTCGCGCGCGACTTTGAGTGCCAGCGCTTCGTGCTCGGGAGAATTGTTTTCAGAAAATGGAATCTGCGCGTAGGGCACCAGGGACGGCGGATCAAACAGGCCAAGCTGGAAGCGCGCCTTGAGCACGTAGCCGAGCGCGACGTCTATTTCCGCCTCGGAAATCAGCCCCTCTTTTACCGCGCGCGTCAGGCTGTTGTAATCCGTGCCGCAGCAAAGGTCGTCACCCGCCTTCACCGCATCCGCCGCGGCTTCCTCCGGGGTTCTGGCAAACCGGTGGTTGCCATAGATGTCGTAAATTGCGCCACAATCCGAGACGACGTGGCCGTCAAAACCCCATTGGTTGCGGAGCAGTTCGGTGAGCAAAAGCGGGTTCGCGCAGGCGGGTTTGCCGTAAACGGAATTGTAGGCGCCCATGACCGCGCCGACGTGGCCTTCCCGCACGGCGGCCTCGAAATGCGGCAGATACGTTTCGTAAAAATCCCGTTCCGACGGCTCGGCGTCGAAACGATGGCGTTCGGGTTCCGGGCCGCTGTGCACGGCATAATGTTTGGCGCAGGCCATGGCCTTGATGTATTTCGGATCGTCACCCTGCAAACCCTGAATGAAAGCCACCCCGAGTCGTGAGGTCAGGAAGGTGTCTTCGCCGTAGGTTTCCTGGCCGCGGCCCCAGCGCGGGTCGCGAAAGATGTTGATGTTCGGCGTCCAGAACGTGAGGCCGTGATACTGGGCGCTGTCGCCATTATGCCGCTCGCGGTAACGGTTGTTCTTGGCGCGCGCTTCGGTGGCAATGACATCCGCCTCCTGATGAATCAACGGCGTGTCCCAGGTGGCTGCCATGCCGATGGCCTGGGGAAAAACGGTCGCCACGCCCGCGCGCGCGACGCCGTGCAGACATTCATTCCAGTAATTGTATGCGGGAACGCCCAGCCGCGGAATCGCCGGGGCGGCATTGCGCATCTGCTGCACCTTTTCCGCGAGCGACATCCGGCGCACGAGGTCCTTGACGCGGGCGTCCATCGGCTGTGACGGGTCCTTCCAGATTTCCGGCCCCTCGACGACCGGCTGTTTCAACGCGGCCGTGTCTTCAACGTTGATCATGTCCGCCACGCGCAAGTAAATGAGGGATTGTCCCGAATCATCCTTGAGTTCAAACGAGTTTAACTTGGCCGGGCCGGTGCGGCCCATGAACGCGAAGGTGAGCGGCCCGTGCAACGCGTCATCCGCGTGGTCAACCTGGTTGGTGAGCAGGAGAACTTTTCCCGCGCTGCCGGCGATGGCGAAAATGTCGAGATTACTGGCGAGCACCTGGTCGCCGCAGGTGATGTCGAACACACGCTGGCCGGCGTTGGTGAAATCCACCTCCACCAGGCCGATGACCACGCCGTATATGCCCGCGGGCAGACCGGACACGGACAGGGTGAAGTTCGTCCCGTAAATTTCCTCGCGGAAGGCCTCCTCGCCCCGCCACGTCGCGCCTTCAATCGTCGTCACCCCCCATGCCCGCCGGTGGCTGAATTCGCCGCTGATGAGGACTTTTTTGTCGCAGGCGACGCAAACTTCGTCATCGCCGAACACGGCAGAAGTTGAAAACCAGCCGCCGAGGACGACGATCAAACAGAAAATTTTCAGGCGCATGGGTTTTTTATATGGCATGAAAGGCCACAGCGCGCAAGGCCGGGATTGAATGCGAATCGCCTAAAAATCACCTAACGGGAAAATTAGAGGGCGATTTGGACAAAATTGCATTGTTTTCTTCGTTGTTGGTTGAGTGATTTTTACAAGTCACTTGAGTTTTTTCAGGCGTGGGCTGCAACGCTTTCACGCTTTGCACCCCGGCAAAGTTTTGCTTTCATCGTGTCATGCCGAAACCGTCACTCACCGCCATTGTGAATTATTGCGACCGGATTTTGCGCACGAAAGCAGTCCAGGACCACGAGGGCGCCGCTAATGGGTTGCAGATGGCAAATCGCGGCGGGGTCACGCGCATCGCCGCGACGGTGGACGCGAGCCTCACCACGGTGAAGCTCGCCATCGCGGCCAGGGCGGACTTGATGATCGTCCATCACGGATTATTCTGGTCGCCATCGCATCCGTGGACGGGCAAAAAATACGAACTGCTCCGGCTGCTCGTTGAAAACAAGCTGGCGGTTTACAGTTCGCATCTGCCGCTGGACGCGCATCCCCGGCTCGGCAACAACGCGCGGCTTTGCGCCGCGCTCGGCTTGAAAAAGTGGAAGCCGTTTTTCTTCAGTCACGGCCGGTTCATCGGATTTCAGGCGCGCCAGCAAATTCCGCGCGCGGATCTGGCCAGGCGATTGGAGCGCGCAACGGGTGCGAAGCCGCGAATCCTTCCCGGCGGCAAAAACGTTTGCGAAAAAATCGGCGTCGTGACCGGCGGTGCGGGCGGCGATTTGAAGCAGGCAGCTGAAGAAGGCGTGGACACATTTGTCACCGGCGAAGGTCCGCACTGGACTTATGCCCTGGCGGAGGAATTGGGCATCAACGTGCTATACGGCGGCCATTACGCGACAGAGACGTTCGGTGTGAAAGCCCTGGCGTCACATCTTTCCAGGAAATTCAAGTTGCCGTGGGAATTTCTCGACCACCCGACCGGACTATGAGTATTTGGCACGGAATGTGCCGACCACAGGCAATGTTACGAATCAGCTACATTCAAACAAAAGATTCACAAAACTACTTGACACGGTTTGCGAGTGAGATAGAATTGCCCTATGATTTCTAGCCATGAGCAATTGGGGGGCGCTGCCGCCCGGAAGGTTTTTTTGGGCAATGCGCCTTGGAACAAACCGGGGCACATAGGCGTTCGCGCCGGCTGCCGCTGGCCGCACTTTGAACTCGCCATTTCACCCTACATGCCGTTCCCGTTTTATCTGGCCTACTGCGCGGCGCTTTTGAAAAGGAACGGCTTCGAAGTTTTGATGATTGACGCCATCGCGGAAAAATTGAGCGAGGAGGTTTACTTCGCCCGTATGAAGGCGTTCGCTCCCGACCTGGTGGTGCATGAAGTTGCCACCGCGTCGATCCACACGGACCTGCGGCAGGCGAAGAAGGTCAAGGAGATACTCCCGGAAGCGAAGCTGTTTTTTGGCGGTCCGCATCACTTGATGTACAAGCCCGAGTTCCTCAACAACAACCCCGAAGTGGATTTCGCGGTCGAGGGCGAGTATGAATTTGTTGTGCTGCGGGTGGCGCAGAATCTCCATGGTTCCAAGGACGCTGTCCAGGGATTGATCTATCGTGCGGCAGATGGCACGCCGAAATCCAACGGCAGGGCACCGCTGGTTGAATTGGGCGAATTGCCCTGGCCGGCGCGCGAATTTCTGCCGATGGACATTTATTGGGACAATCAGGGAAACATGCCCACCCCCTGCCTGCAGGTGCATGCCAGCCGGGGTTGTCCGTTCACGTGCAATTTCTGCCAGTGGCCGCAGTTGATGTATGGCGGCAACAAATACCGCATCCGCGACCCGAAGGACGTCGCTGATGAAATCCAGTTTTGCCGCGACACGTATGGCAGCAAGTCGTTCTATTTCGACGACGACACCTTCAACATTGGCAAAAAGCGCATCATTGCGCTGTGCGATGAATTCATCAAACACAAGCTCAACATGCCGTGGTCGGCCATGTCCCGCGCCGACACCACCGACATTGAGACGCTCCACCGCATGCGGGAGGCGGGCATGGTTGCCATCAAATACGGCGTGGAATCGGCCGACCAGAAGATCGTTGATGATTGCGGCAAGAAGCTGGATTTGAAGGTGGCCACCATGAACATCAAGGAAACCATCCGTATTGGCATCAAATGCCATCTTTCCATGACCGTTGGTCTGCCGGGCGAAACCCACGAAACCATCCAGAAGACGATGGACTGGGTGGACGACGTGAACCCGGATTCAGTTCAGTTCTCCATTGCCACACCCTATCCGGGCAGCGTGCTTTACGATCAGCTTATTGCCAGTGGTCACCTGCTCAGCGGCGACTTCGATGAATATGACGGAGCCAACCGCTCCGTGATCCGCACGGACGCACTGACCCCCGAGGAAATCGAAGAAGCCCATCACAAACTCGTGTCCCGCTGGCACCGGAAGCGTTTCATCACCAAACTGTGGCGGAACAAGGTTCACTACAGCAAGGAATGTCTCAAACATCCGGCCGTGGCCATGCGCGTGGTGGGGAACGCCTTCAAAAAGGTGGCGAACTTCGGCGCCGTGGACAAGAGTCCGGCTTGAACCGGCCCCAGCCGGTCAAAAAGGCGGGTGTTTCCGTTGATCGCTGACGGATTAATTTCAGTTTTCTTACCGGTAGAACGCAACGAAGTTGTCCCATGCCGCACGCTCGTTCCACTCCGTCACCAGTTTCACGGCCAGTTCAGTGTTGGCGCGGGACAGCGGTTCGCTGAAATCCTCCTGTTTCGCCAGTTCCAATTCACAAGCCCAGCCGGTTCGCGCCTTGACTTCATGTGCAACGCGTTGGGCAAACTGCCCCTGTTTTTCGACGTAACCGCTGGGATTGGTTTTTATGAGGCCGTTTTTCATTGTGGCGGCGCGACTGACGAACTGGCCGTAAACCGCCGCGAGCAAATCCACGTGGATGTTGTCGCGCAGGTAATCGGGCGTTTTGACCCCGGCAGGTTTGCCCTCCCGCCATTGGCGCAGGAGATAAGCGGTAAAGCGCGCCTCTTCGAAAGATCCGAACGGATTGGGAATCACAAATTTCCCAAGCGGCACGCCGGCCTCGTGACAGCAATACCGGAAAAACTGAAAGGTCATGCCTTTGGACAGGCCATAGGGTGAAAACGCGCGGAGCGGTTCATCGCCCGCGCCCTCGTCCGGCTCGAAGACCGTCCCGGTGAGAATGACCGTCTTCAATCCGCGCTGTTTCATTGCCGCGAGCACGGCGCGGAGGTTCAGCGTGTTGTGATGGAGGGCGCGGGACGCATCGAAGTCGGGACTTTTGTAATTCCTGACCTCGGCTGCATGGTGGCAAAGCAGGTCGAAACGATTTTCACGGACGACCTGCAGAAAATTTTCCGAGCCGAACGGCGCATGCGGAATGAAACGGCCGAGTGGTTTCAGTTGTTCAATTCGTTGCCGGCGGACGTCGGCATAATGTTCCAGGTCGCCGGTCACGGGACAGACGATTTCGTGTCCGGCGGCGGCGAGGGTTTTGACGAACCAAAATCCCGTGAACGAACTGGCGCCGGTGAAGAGGATTTTCATAAAGTCGGTGTTATTTGAGCCAGGTGGCCGGATTGAAATCCGGCAGGTTGCGGTCCTTGTCCGAAATGACGATCGGTTCCAGCGGCCAGCGGATGCCGAACTTTGGATCGTTGTAACGGATGCCGCGCTCGTGTTCCGGCGAGTAATATTCCGTGACGAGATAAAGTGTCTCGGTCTCGTCCGCCAGCGTCATGAACCCGTGCGCGAAGCCTTTCGGGATGTAAAGCATCGCGCGGTTTTCCGCCGTCAATTCGGCGGTGAAATGTTTCAGGAACGTCGGCGAATCCGGGCGCAGGTCAATGATGGCGTCGAAAATCGCACCGCGAAGGCAACGGAAAATTTTATCCTCGGCCCGGGGCGGAAGCTGGCAGTGCAGCCCGCGCAGCGTGCCGCGGTGTTTGCTGAATGAGTTGTTGATCTGGACGATTTTGTGGTTGAGGCCGTGCTGCCGGTATTCGCGTTCGCAGAAAAAGCGCGCAAAAAAGCCGCGCTCGTCGCCGCGTTTTTCGAGTTCGATGAGGTAGGCGCCTTTGAGCGGGGTCTCGGTGAATTTCATGGCTGTGGTGCGAGCCAGGGCGGATTGCCGGATGCCACCATTTTCGTGAGTTGTTCGCGGTCACGCTGGGTGTCCATGCTGGCCCAGAAGCCGCGGTGGCGATAAACGTCAAGCTGGCCGTCACGCGCCAGGTGCACGAGCGGTTCGCGTTCCAGCACGCAGGTTTCAGCCTCGGAAAGATATTTCTGAAAGGCGCGCCGGAAGAAAAAGAAGCCGCCATTGATCCAGTGATCTTCGATCTCTGGCTTCTCGGCGAAGGCAACCGCGTGGTTGCCCTTCACCTTGATTTCACCGAAGCGTGACGGGGGGTTGACTCCGAGAACAGTGCCGATTTTCATGCATTCGCGATGCTGCCGGAATTCATCGGTGAGGTTGGCGTTGGCCAGGCCGTCGCCGTAAGTCACGGCAAAATGTTCGGACGCGCCGAGATATTTGCGTGTGGCCTGGGCGATGCGGCTCCCGGTCATGTTTTTCTCACCGGTGTAAGCCAGCGTGACCTCCCAATCCAGTTTGAGCCGGGATTCATGAACAGTCACTTCGTTGGTTTTGAGTTTGATGGTACAATCGGCGTTGTGCAGTTGAAAATCGTGGAAATAATCCTTTACCACCTCGGCCTTGAACCCCAGGCAAAGGACAAACCGTTTGAAACCGTGCCGGGCATAAATCTGCATGACGTGCCACAGAATCGGATGCTCGCCAATGGGCACCATCGGTTTGGGGCGAAACTCGGTTTCCTCTTTGATCCTCGTGCCCAGTCCGCCACAAAGGATGAACACGGGCACCGCCGACACGTCGTTTTTCTGGTTCATAGCAGTCTTGCCTCCGGGGTTTGCCTTCGGAGTGCTTGGGAGCATAGGCGAAGAGCGCGGCGGTTTTCAACCGCCAAAGCGCCGTGCCAAAAACGCCTTGAGCCAGCCGCTTAAATCACAGACGCTACCAGAAAATTGAACGTGGCCATGTCTCCTACCAAAACATCACTCCCAGCCTGGGCCAATCCTGTCGTTGCCGAGGACATGCGCCATTTGCGCGCTCAATTGCCGGAAGCCTCGCGGCTGGATGGCGCGACGGTGCTCGTCACCGGTGCGGCGGGTTTTTTGGGCTATTACATTTCGCACTTTCTCTGCCATCTGACCGACGAGGGTGTTCGGCCCAAGGCGGTGGTGCTGCTCGACAAATTTGTGCTGGGCCGGCCATCGTGGATTGATCAACTCGCGGCCGCCTATCCCAACGTCGCGGTTCACAGTTTCGACATCGCCTCTGGCCGGCTGGAATCGGTGCGGGACGCGCGCACGGCGGATTATGTGCTGCACATGGCGTCCATTGCCTCACCGACCTTTTACCGCAAGCATCCGCTGGTCACGCTGGACGCCAACATTTGGGGCTTGCGCAACCTGCTCGATACCTATCGCGACACCAAACTCAAAGGATTGTTGTTTTTCTCCAGCAGTGAAATCTATGGCGACCCGGCGCCGGAGGCGATCCCGACGAACGAGGAATACCGCGGCAACGTTTCCTGCGTCGGCCCCCGCGCCTGTTACGACGAAGCGAAGCGCTTCGGTGAAACGCTGTGCTGGGTTTTCGCCAACACGTTCGGGACGCCGGTGCGGGTCGTGCGCCCGTTCAACAACTACGGCCCCGGCATGACGCTCACCGACCGGCGCGCGCCCGCCGATTTTGCGCAATGCGTACTCAACGGCCAGGACATCGTCATCCATTCCAGCGGCGCGCCCACGCGGACGTTCTGCTACGTTGCCGACGCGGTGGCCGGTTATTTCAAGGCGTTGCTGTACGACCGGTTTGAGGCGTTCAACATCGGCATCGAGTGCCCGGAAATTTCGGTGCGGCAGCTCGCGGAGCATTTCCGGCAGGCCGGCGAAAAATTGACCGGGTACAAAGGCAAAGTCGTTTTTCAAGCCGCCACAGAAAAAGATTACCTCACGCACAACCCCGAACGGCGTTGCCCCGACCTCACCCGGGCGCGCACGAAACTGAATTACCAGCCCTCATTTTACGTGGAGGAAGGTGTCGAACGCTTTTTGAAATTTTTATGGCACGAGCAACAAAATCCCGCGTCGCGGTAATCGGCTTGGGCTTTGTCGGTCTGACTACCGCGCTGGGTTTCGCGCGCAAGGGTTTTACTGTGCGCGGCTTTGACGCCTCGACGCGCATCACCAAAAGCCTGCGTGCCGGACGGCTGCTTTTTCACGAGCCGCATCTGCCGGCGCAATTACCTGCGCTGGCCGGAAAGCGATTTTTCATTTGCGGGAGCCTGGCGGAAGCCGTCGCGGACGCGGAAGTGATTTTTTATTGTGTTGGCACACCGCAAAGCCGCAGCGGTGCGGCGGACGTTTCGTTTCTTCAGCGTGCGGTGAGCGACACGTTGAAAGCGCTCCCGCCGAAACGCAAACCGACTTTGGTCATCAAATCCACCACACCGCCCGGCACCCTGGCCCGGAGCATCGTGCCCTTGTTCGTCAAGGCCGGACGGACGATTGGCCGCGACATCGGTCTGGCCAACAACCCGGAGTTTTTGCGCGAAGGGCTGGCGTGGGAGGATTTCATCCAGCCCGACCGCGTCGTGATCGGTGCCGGTGACGATTTGAGCTTCAACGCTGTGGCAAAACTTTACAGGCCGTTCCGCACACGCGTCTGCCGTGTGACGCCGGGCACCGCCGAGTTCATCAAGTCGGTTTCCAACGCGCTGCTGGCCACGCTCATCAGTTTTGCCAACGAGACTTCGATGGTCGCCGACGCCATCGGCGGCATTGACGTGAAGGCAGCGTTTCAAACGTTGCATTTGGACCGGCGCTGGTCAGGCGAGCCGGCGAAAATGACGAGCTACCTCTTTCCCGGCTGCGGGTTCGGTGGTTATTGTCTGCCAAAGGATATTACCGCCTTGCTGCACACCGCTCGTACGGCCGGCGTGAAAGCGGACGTGTTGCGCGGAGTCATTTCCGCGAACGATGCCATTGCGCGGCAGTTCGTCGGGAAAATTGTCCGTGCCACCACGCCGCGCACGCGCATCGGCATCCTGGGCCTGTCGTTCAAGCCCGGCAGCGACGACGTGCGCGAAACTCCCGCCGCGCGGATCATCGAATTATTGTTGAAGCATGGGCGGAAAAAACTGGTTGCCTATGATCCGATGGCCAACGAATCCTACCGGCGCGTTTACCATCATCCCATCAAATATGCGGACAGTCTGGCGAAGGCCGTCAAACCAGCGGAGGCGGTCGTGGTGCTGACGGCCTGGCCGGAGTTCCGCGCCGCGAAGAAACAATTCGCGGACAAACGGGTTTTTGACGGGCGTTATTGCCTTTGATTTTCCCGATGAAGTCAAAAATTCTCACTGCCGTCCCCGTCTGGAACGGCGAGCAATTCATCGAACAAACATTGGATTCCATTGCGCGCCAGACGCTGCGTCCCGACCGCGTCGTGGTGCTGGACAATTGTTCGACCGACCGCACGGAGGAAATTACGCGCAGTTTCAAGGGCATCGCCTGCGAGTTTATCCGTAATCCGAGCAACCTCGGCCTGTTCGGCAATTTCAATCGCTCCCTCGATTTCGCCGAGCAGACGGAATACCTGCAAATCCTCCACGCCGACGACACGATTGAGCCGCAGTTTTACGAAGTGATGACCGGCCTGCTGTCGGATTGCGCCGGCCGGGGACTGGCCTGGTCGCTCGACGAGCGCATAGATGAAAACAATCAACATCTCAGCGACTCCGGCAGGCCGGACGGAAAAATTGAAGTGCTGACCCGCGACAATTTTTTGAAATGGAAGGCGGAGATTGGCAATCAGGCCTTTTGCGCGACGCTGATGAAGACCGCCGGCCAACCTTCGCCCTGCCGTTTTCCAATGGATTATCCCATCGTCGGCGACATGATTTTTTGGGCGGCCTTCGGCGCGCATTGCGAAAAACTGGTTCACGTTCACCGGTTCCTGGCGAAATACCGCTGGCATGGTGGCAACCAGACGGTTTTCCTTGGTCCCAGCATCCGGGCGCTCGTGCTGGACGAGTGGCGGACGATGGAAGCGAATGAGGCCCTGCGCGGCAAAGGCTGGAGCTGGCATCGAAAACTGAAACAGAAAGGCCTGCTGGCGGTGCGCGCCGGCGTCAAGGCCACGCGTGTCCGCCAGAACGGAAACCTCGCCTACTCGCGCGAAATCGCCCAAGCCGCGCGCGTCATCACCGGCTGGCCACTCTGGCTGGCGGGACAGGTCCTGGTCGAGTTGCGGGATTTTTATCTTTTCCGGATTTTGGGCCGAAGGCGGCATCCGAAAAACATTTACAGCTGAAATGGGGATATGGTCATGAAGATACAAAAAATTCGGGTGCGACTGGTGGGTAATTGTCCCCTCTGCCGTGGGAACGGCGAGGTCCTTTACCAGGGCGTGAAGGATGCCAGTTCCGCCGCACCGGGCGAATGGAATTTCCGGCGTTGCATCAAGCTCAATTGCGGGATGGTCTGGCTGGATCCTGCGCCCATTACGGAGGATTTGGGATTGACCTATCAAGGCTACTACACGCACGAGCAACCCGAGCCGGGCACAAATTGGGTTCGTGATTTTGTTTGGGCCATATGGATGGGCTATCTGATTCAACGTTTCGGTTACCCGGCGGGCACGGTTCCGGCCTGGCAACGCGCGCTGGCGCCGCTGGCGTTGCTGCATCCGGGCGGGCGCGCGGAACTCGATGCGGCGGCCATGCATCTACCGGCACCGACTGGCGTCCGTCAAGTGTTGGATGTCGGTTGCGGGAGCGGAATTTTGCTGGCGCGAATGCAACGGTTGGGGTGGCAGGTGCAGGGTGTTGATTTTGACGAAGGAGCGGTCAAAGCAGCCCGGGCGCATGGAATTCATTGTGCGCAAGGCGAACTGGCACCCCAAAATTATCCGTCTGATTTCTTTGACGTCGTCCATTTGAGCCATGTAGTTGAACACGTCCCGGACCCCTTTCCGTTGCTGGGCGAGTGCCGCCGCATCCTGAAACCGGGCGGTTCCTTCATCTGCCGGACGCCGAATGTATCTAGTTGGGGACACAAACATTTAGGAAAGGCATGGCAATGTCTGGACATCCCGCGCCATCTGAACCTTTTTACCATGCCGGCCCTCCGCCAAGCCGCGGTAACGGCCGGATTCAAGATTGTCCGCCTGGAAACCACCGTGCGCACCGCCTGGGTGTTTGGGGCGTTGGGTTACTGCATCCGTAGAACCGGCCGTGCCGAGTGGTCGGAACTGCACAAGCCGCTCAACCTCCTCAAGGGAATCGTCTATCAACAGCGCCAGCGACTGGCGTTACTGAGTGACAAACAAGCCGGTGACGAATTGCTGCTCATCGCCACAAAATCCTGATTTCTTTTCGTACCGCCGGCAATCCTACCGGGATCGTCGTGCCGAAATAAACAAGAAGCCACACAAGAAGATTCCTACGCCGATGGCCGTAAGTGTGATGTAGAGCGATTTGTTCGGCAGGCTGAATTGAAATTCCACCGTGTGCGCGCCGGGCGTCAGATAGACGCCACGCATGATGAAGTCGCAGCGCAGCAGTTCCGCCGGTTTGCCGTCCACGAACACGCGCCAGCCTGGATCGTACATGTCGTTGAGGAGCAGCACGGACGGCGTAGCGGCCTGCGTGTCAAAGACAATGTCCGTTGGCGCGTAACTTTTAAATTTAACGGTGCCGGAATTGTCATTGGTTGAGTTTGTGACGGGCGTGACGGGCAGCGGTGCGGAGAGCAAAACGGTTTTGGCAGGCTCGAAGTTCGCGTCGGTCAGTGTTCTGAGTGTGGCCTGGTCAGTGCTGTTTAAACTCTTCAGCGCACTATATGGTTCCTCTGGCAAATGCTGCTTTAATTCGTCCAACCATCGTTGCAGCGTGGCCGGGGCATTGGTGCTGATTTGCCAGTTGGAATAGAGCCTGGCGCGCGGCAGCGCGCCGGTGAATTCAAAGAGCGCGATTGCGCCGCCGTCGCCCGGTGCGGCAGTAAGGTCCGCAGGCCAGATCGGTTGTTCAATTCCCGGTCTGGGCACAATGTCAAATCGCTGGACGATGCGGAAGCGGTGTTGCGCCGGGTCGAGTTGCTCATTCAAAACCTCCAGAAAACCCGTCGGCCCGAGCAGGTAGCGGGTATTGGTTAATTCCCAATGCCGGGCCAGGAGATAAGATGTGTCCGCGGAACGGGGTGATAGTGCCGCTTCATAAGCCATCAAATCCGCCGGCATGCGCGGCATTTGAATTTTGTCGAGCGACTGAATGTTATAATAAGGGAAATGGTGTTGCGCCCATTCGATGCGGTAAACGTCGCCAAACCAGTCATCATAGAGCGGCAAATGCTGTGATGCATTAAACGGCAGGCCGGCCACCCGATGTTCGTAGGGTTTGTCACGCAGAAAATTAAGAATCGGATTTGTTGAGTTGGCCGGATTGGCTGAATCAATGTCGTATTTTTGTTTGTAATCCCAGTGTATGATGTAAGGCAAATCCGCCCGCCCCAAATCTGCCACGAGGAAGGCGCCGAGCAGAATGCCACCGAGTTTGGCGCGTTTCCCGGCAAAGACGCCGGCGACGGTGAGCACGCAAAGTCCGGCGGCCAACGCGTACAACAGAACAAACCAGCCTGCCTGTCCGATGCTGAAGGCAGCAATCTGTTTTGCCATATCTTCGTCACCGAACCCGACCGTCTGCAAATAGTGCACGAGGCCTGGCTTTTCCGAGGCGTAAATCAGCCAACCGAGCACAGTGACAATAAACGCCGCGACGCAGGCGTAAGTCCAATTCCGGTCGAAGCCGCGGACTTTTGTCCACCAGTTTTTAAGTTGGGCCAGCAGCGAAGTGGAACCGGTCGCCGGAATTTCCAAGTATCGCCGGCTCAGACCGTGAATGCCGCAGGCGAACAAGATGACAATTGCCCACGAAAACACGAGAAGGAATTTGCTCGGACACCGGATGGTGGAGGCATAAGGCAGCATGTAGAAGAATCGGTAGAACGGCGCGAAACGGCCATAGGCCAGCAACAGCGAGCCGATCAATACCACCGCCCAAAACCAGACAAACCACTTTTGCGTTGCGGTGAAAACTGAATTTTGGCGGCGCAGTGATTGGGCGATGGCCCAAAACGCCAACAGCGCCACCAAAATGCCGGCGTAATTCTGGCCACCCGTAAACCGGATCTGGCCCTGCGGGGTGGGTCCCTTTCTCCCACCTTCGAAATACGGATCCAACAGAGGATCACTTCCGACCGTGCCCCAATAATTGCCTCCTTTGTAGCTGTCTTGAAGGAAGCCCATCATATTGTTGGGGGTGTCCAGCCGGTAGCCGAACAGGCCGGGCACGAACAAACCGAGCGTTTCAGTCTTTGGTTCGCTCCAGGATGTCGCCCAATACCAATGTGCTTCTTTCGTCTCCGTGTTCTGGGCCGTGCCGGAGATGCCGACGATGGCGGCGCCCACCAGCGCCACAATGGTCTGCGTGGCAATGAAACCAGCGAATACCGCGACCACCGCCACCCGTCCGATGCCGCGTCCCCATTTTGCCCAAGCCGCACCGCCTTCGTCCGTGACGGCTCTGAACAGAACAAAAGCCGCGACGAACACGCTGAAAATCGCGCCGATGTCCGCGGCCTCCATCACATTGACGCCCACTGCCAGTCCGGCCAGGGCCAGTCGCGGCCAGCGGATGAGCAAGGGCGTTCCCGGAGCATTGGACACCACCAAAGCCAGCGCAAAAAAATCCATGCCGATGGCGATTTGCTGTGGCGCCACGCCCCAACAAGCCGTCGCAAAAAAAGCCGAATTGAGTGTGGCGGCCAGCGCGCCCAAGGCCGCTGCCAGCGGCGAAAGCCGCAGTTGCCGGAAAAAGGTCCAGGCGCCAAGCCCTAAAATGAACAGCGCGAGGGGCGCCAAAAATTTCGCGTAGCCAACCGGTCCGAGCGTCCAAAAAATCAACGCACTTGGAGCCGGTGCCATTGCGCCGGCGCTGCTGCCAAGATCGTTGATATCATACCAGGTTCCGGTAAAGGCGGCCGGAAGCTCCCGCCACGCGGCGTTTTGTTGTCCCAACGGGCCGTCGTTGGAAAAGTGAACGTAGCCCGGCAAAAAACTCTTCACGAAAAGCACGGCCAAGACAACGGCCAGCAACCCCGTGAAGAAAAGTCCGCGGGGACTGGCCGCACCGGTTGATTTTTCAATCTTCATAAGTGACGGGCGGATAAAGCGAGGCATTTTCAATTGAGCCAAGCCGGGTGTCAAGGCGATGAGTCGCACCGGAAAAACCTCGCCGCCAGCCGACCCGCTCATTAAACTTCACGCATGAGTTCACGTGTTTTGGTCACCGGCGCGGCGGGATTCATCGGCTCTCATGTATGCGCCCATTTGCTCCGTCAGGGACATCGCGTGCTGGGGTTGGACGACTTGAGCGGCGGTTTCCGTGATCAGGTTCCCGACGGTGTGGAATTTGTTGAAGGTTCGGTCACAGAACCGGCGCTGGTGCAAAAATTGTTTGCCCGGCACCAATTCGAACATGTTTTCCATCTGGCTGCCTACGCGGCGGAGGGCCTGAGCCATTTCATCAAATGTTTCAATTACACCAACAACCTGCTCGGCAGCGTCAACCTCATCAACGCCGCCGTGAACCATGACGTGAAATGTTTCGTGTTCACGTCGTCCATCGCGGTTTATGGCCGCAATCAACTGCCGATGGCCGAAGAACTTGTGCCGCAGCCGGAAGACCCTTATGGCATCGCCAAATACGCGGTGGAACTCGACCTGCGCGAGGCGCATGAAATGTTCGGGCTGAATCATGTCATCTTCCGGCCGCACAATGTTTATGGTGAAAACCAGAACCTCGGCGACCGTTACCGCAACGTCATCGGCATTTTCATGAATCAGATCATGCAGGGCCAGCCCATGACGATTTTTGGCGACGGCAAACAGACGCGCGCGTTCAGTTACATTGACGACGTCGCGCCGGTGATTGCCGCCAGCATCGCGCGCCCGGCTTGTTACAATCAGATATTCAACGTCGGCGCGGACAAGGCCTATTCGGTTGCCGAATTGGCGCATGTTGTGGCCAGGGCAATGGGCGCCAAGCCGGTCGCCAGACATCTCGATGCCCGCAACGAGGTTGTGCATGCCTACTCGGCGCACGAAAAAGTCCGGAAATATTTCGGCGACCTCATCCAGAACGTTTCCCTCGAAGACGGCGTCAACCGCATGGCGGCTTGGGCAAAAAAAACCGGCGCGCGGCAAGGCAAGCCGTTTGCCGGGGTCGAAGTGCGCAAGAACATGCCGCCTTCGTGGGCGGCGCTGTTGCAGATTTGAAGGTACGCCGGTTACTTTGCGTCCACTTTCGGCGGACCATATTTGAACAAGCGCTTCACTTCCGCCCAGCGGCCTGGCTTCAGCCGTAGAAAACGCAACATCCAGAAATCGCCGCGTTGCCGGAAACCGCGGATGCGCCGCCGCCACTGGCGCACGTGGTCGCGCATCTGAAACGCCTCGCTGATGGCCGACAGGTACGATTTGCGTATGTAACTCCACCGCCGGGTCAAGACCAGGCCAACACCTGCTTCCGCGAGCAACAACAGCAGGTGTGGAATCAGCAGCAGCAGCAGAACGTGCTGGCCGTTTTTCATCAGGAACAAAATGCCGTTGCGGTTGGCCAGAAAGCGTTTGAAATCGGTGGTGCGCGATTCGACGGTTTTGGTTTTGCCCTCCGGGTTCACCACCGCTGCGCCGCGATGATGCAGCCGGGCACTCGGCACCGCCACGACTTTGCCACCAGCAATCCACACCCGCCATGACAGGTCGGTTTCATCTGCGTAAATCAACAACTCCGGTGGAAAGCCGCCGATTTTATCGAACAACTCTTTTTTTACCAACAAACTACAGCCGGGCGCGGCAAATGTTTCCTGGGTACAGGTTGCCGGCGATCCCAAGGTTGGCAGACCAAAGAAATCCAAACCCGTCTCGCCGCCGCTTTGAAAGGTGTCATCGTCATAGTCAAACACGGCGGGCGCGGCGCAATCCGCTTCCGCCTTGATTGTCTCCTCATACAATTTTTCCAGACAATCAGGCTCGAGCCAGGTGTCATTGTTCAGGAACAGCAAAAACTCGCCCCTGGCCACCGCCGCACCATTGTTGTTGGCACCGCAATAAAATAAATTCGCCCCGTTCTGGACCACGCGGCCCTTGCCGGTCTTCGCCAGCCAGGCCGCGGCCATCTCGTCCGAGCCGTCCGAGGAATTGTTATCCGTCAGTATGACTTCGAGGTCCGGGAAAATCGTTTGTCGCTCCAGCGATTCGAAACAGCGCGGCAGCCATTCCCGCCCGTTGTAGTTCAGGACGACGACGCTGATTTTAGGTTGAACGGGGCGTAACTGGCTCATACCGCCACGGCTGTTTTAATGGCGGCAACCGTCAGGTCGCCGCAAAAGTCGCGCCAGTGGTTGGGCAGCGTTATGGTGTTCATGGCGTGGAATGATTGCCCAAGATGCCGGCAAAGAAAAGCTTTCTTGCCATGCCAGTCGCCGGCGTAGAGAATCCATCCCGCCATTTTGCCATGAATCACGCCGAACAATTTTACCCGAAACTGCACGCGAAAGATCAAACATACTCCGCCGGGGAATATCACATGGAATCGTTGTTGTCCTGCGGGCTGTCGGGATTGAACGGAGATCAACAAGCTTAGCGCTGGGGAAATAGCAGGTTTCGTTGGGAATTTAGAAAAATTTAGTCGAACTCGCCACTACAGATTTTAAATCCGGCACTGCCTTCGCTGGCAGTTAGAAAATCGCTCATGTTGCCTGAATACGAGACGCTGGCGGCAGACATTAATCTGGTCAGCCTGATGTAAACCAAAGAAACGGAAGCAAAGTCCTAAGGCAGCTCCACCACACGGTAAAATCCCATCACAGTGCCAATGATGTCAATATCTTGAAAAGCGGTTGAATTCGTCGCAACAATCGGAGCACCGACATCGGTCCAAGAACTTAGGTTCGTCGAGTTTTCCAATTGGTAGGTCTGCCCCGGTACAAGCTGCATCATGTTTACACGTATGGTTTTGACAACCACACCAACTGTGGGAACAAGCCCTGTCACTTCATTGGTATACAGACTGTTGACTTCACTGTCGGACAGTGCGCGATTGTAAATGTGAATCGTATCCAAAGTTACCGGGCAAAATAAGTAGAAACCGCCGGAGTCCCCGTTGTTAGCCCCCCCAACTCATTGGGGCAACTTGGGGTTTTGCGTATGGAATCAAGCTGGTTTGCGAAGCCACTTCCACGCCGTTCACAAATATCTCAGCAGAATTGGTGGTCCTCGTAACGACGATTTGACACCATGTA
The DNA here is from genome assembly GCA_050011235.1 of Verrucomicrobiota bacterium. GTDB lineage: Bacteria > Verrucomicrobiota > Verrucomicrobiia > Limisphaerales > UBA11358 > UBA11358. The sequence continues at coordinate 22,992 of JBEKJN010000002.1, forward strand.
TTTGCCACAAAGTTTGTTAAGTTCACTGAAAGAATTGCGCCATATCCGCTGCCAGTCGTATCAACATAACAGAAATCATATCCCCGAAACTCCAATCCGAAGCCGTGCCACCCGTCAGAGTTGCCATTGCCCGTTGACAACAATGTCGTAACCTCGCTGAGTTGTTGGAAGTTCACCCATACGCTCAAAGTAAACTCGTCCGGATACAACCGGGCATCGTTGGGAATCACGATGTTCTGATTCACTCCGTTCAAAGACAGGGCTGCTTTCGCCTACAAAAATCTGTTCGCCACAAATGTCCCTCCTCCGTTGGTTATGACGGCGAAGTTGTTTGGCCCCACATCCACGGCGGTGCCATCCAAGGGCAAATCCAAAACCAGCGACGAACCGAAAGGGGTGGTCGAAGGCGCTGCGATGACCACCTGCGGCGTGCTGGTGTAACCGTAGCCTGCATTCGTAACGGTGATGGCTGTAACCACGCCACCGCTGACAGTCGCGTAGGCTCCCGCTCCAGTGCCGCCACCACCACTGATGGTAACCAACGGTGCCCAGCCATAACCACTGCCGCCATCGGTGACTGTAATACCCACCACAAAATCATTAAACAATGTGGCTGTGGCTGTGGCTGTTTGTTGGGCACTTGCGGACAAGCCGAACAATAAAACCAAAGCAAGGGGGAATACCTCAAAAAGTTGTTTGTGCTGTTTCATAAATTTTCCTCTTGATTCAATTCGGACGTTCAAATCAAACTAAGGCAAAACCAACCTTTATTGTCAAGGAAATTGAACGCCTCGCTGAGAATAGGTTATATTCGTTTCACTTCACGTTGGAGCAATAAACCAATATCTTCACAATTTTTTCGGGTCAAAGGCAACACGGTGGCATTGATGGCGTGAAATAGTTGCCAAAGAACACGCCAAAGAAAAGCTTTCTTCGCTCCAAATTATTGAAGAAAATCCCTTTTATTCGGAAATGAACAAGTTTGCACATGCGACACGGCACAGTGCGGCCAGCATCGTGGGTTGGCTTCGTTTGTTCCTGGCCAAACCTGGATTTGCCAATGAACTTTTGTGGCAGCGTTGGCGTTACTTCAGGTGTCGGGAATTTAAACCAGGGCTGATGACACCAGATGGGTTTGTTTTGGAGACGCCCGACATGCTCATTACGTATTGGTCCATGTTTGTTGAGCGCGAGCTTTGCAGCGATGATTGGGTGAAAGCATTGCAATCCGCTTCGCAACCGCTGGTGCTGGACGTTGGGGCCAACGCCGGTTTATTTTCACATCTTGTGTTTTGTCTGAATCCGCAAGCCGAAATAATCGCCATTGAACCATTACCGGCCATGGTTGAGCACATCAACGCATTAAAACAACGCAAAAAAATGAACCTTCGTTGTATATCCAAAGCGGCTGGTCGCGCGTCAGGCGAGGCGATGCTTGAAAGCCACCATGGTTACGACGGTACTTCCCATATTCGCCTGTCCGGCCAACCGACCGACCAAACTTTCCACGTGGAAGTAACAACCCTTGACCAAGAAATCGCGAAACGGCCTGTCCTTGTGATGAAAATCGACGTGGAGGGCTTCGAGGAAGAAGTTATTGCGGGCGGAATGGAAACTTTATCGCGAACGCAGTTTCTCATTATCGAAGCGCAGAATGCAGCACGACGTGACCGTCTTACGCGTTTGCTTGGGCCCAACTGGCATCGGCAAAAGCTTGGCTCAAGCGATTGCCTCTTTACCCGGATTAAAGCAGATTAAGTGTTGACGTCCTGAACGTGCGCCAGGACTTCGCAGAAATATTTCTGCGCCGCCGTCCAGCTCAGCCGCTGTTTCAAATCCGTCCAGTTCATTGAAGCGAGATAGTTTTGTCCTGCGCGCTGGTTCCGAACTTCTTCTTCCACAGTGCGTTTGAATTGTTCCCTGTCAAATGGCGTTACATAGCGGACAGAATCGCCAAAGACGGAAGGATAGCACTCCAGTTTGTAGGCCACCACCGGCACACCTGAAACCAGCGCTTCGCCGACCACGATTCCCCAGCTTTCGTAATGGCTTGGCATCACAAACAGGCGGCTGCTCTTGAGCAACCGGAATTTTTCCGTTTCTGAAACCAAACCGCTGAACACGACGCTGTCGGCCAAACCCATCTGTCGTACCAGCGGTGCGAGCGCATCCTTGCTTTTACCGATGATGATCGCGCGAAAATCGGGCAGGCGTTGTTTCAACCAGGCCAGCGTCGCCAGCAGATCATCAATGCCTTTTTGCGGATGCACGCGGCCCACCCACGCCACATCGAATTGTTTGGGCTGTTCCGGCACGCGATCCGCAGCGGCTGCGTCGCTGCCGTTGGGCACATACCACAAGTTCGGATCCGCATAGCCAAATCGCTTCAGATAATCACGGATCCCCGGATGGCTGTAAGTCACAATGCCGTTGCGCACACGCCGGAACCAGCGCAAGGAAAGTTGCTGGCTCATCCAGTAGTACAGCGACGGCAACCGCGTGGAGGTCACGTCGGCGCGGCCTTTCGACAAAACCTGGCCGAACGTCGGCGCGGTCATGCCCAGATACAGAATTTTCGCGCGCGCCCGGCAACGAATGAGCGGAATGGTGTCGAACCAATAATCGGACGCCGTGTAGGCCAGGTCGCCGGGTGTCACTTCCTCCAACTGCGACAGCGTGCTCTTCAAGCGCCCGCCGAAATCGCGCAGCAGCCGGAATTGGCCGGCCAGCCGATTCACGTCGCCGAGCCCGGTCACCTGTGAATCGGTCAAGGTCAGGTTGAGCGGCAGGTTCTGTTTTTCCAGGAACCGTTTCAGCGCGTGGCCGCCGAAGAAATGAATGGGATAGCCGGCGTCAATCGCCGCGCGCGCCATCTGGTAAATATAAACGTCCCCGCCGCCGATGCCTTCGCCGAAAATGCCGTTCACGAAACAAACCAGGCGCGGACGCTGCGCGGATGATGATGATTGGGCCGGGGTTGCCATGGTGCTGCGCGATCAAGGTTTGAGGCTCTGCTTCACCTGCAATTCCGCAATGAGCTTTTTGTCCTTGCCGCGACGGCGGTAAGTGAGCACGCCCCACGCGTTGCCGAGCACGCTGGCAAGGCTTGCGGGTGTGTGCCAAAGCCAGCGCACATCAAAGTCGCGAATCAGGCCGCGCAACGTATGCCACAACGGGCCGGCGAATGTGACGCAATAAATCGCCGCCAGCCAGAGCGGCACGGGCGGTTTTTCCTTCATCCAATTCGTCTTGGCTTCCTCCTGCACACGCAAAAAATGCACCGTGGCCCGGCGGCGCTTCCGCACAAACCCCCAAAGCGTTTGCGCGTAATAGTGATGCACGCCGCGCTCCCGGATGCGCAGCCACTCGCGTTTGCCCGCGCGCATGAGATGCAACGCCGCGTGCGTGTCTTGAAAATGTTCGTCCGCCCGCACTGATTCCAAATCGGCGCGGCGGAAAACAAAGCCGTTGGCCCCCAAGGGATACGAGAGCGAACCGCCCGGCAACGTCCAACGCTCGGTCTCACCGTCGCGGGCAAGGAGTTGCGGGTTCGCGCTCATCAACCAGCAAATCGGATCGCTGATGTGCAACAAACGCGTGAGGTAGGCGCAGAACGAACTCATCTTCGGCGACGGCAAATAGTAACTCTCCACGCCGAGCGCCTGTGGATTCGCCGCGAGCGCCTTGACGGCCAGTTCGATGTAGTCCGCGTGCGTGATTTCGTTGTCGGCGTCCACGAAGACGATGAATTCGCCGCTCGCATGCTGAAGCGCGAGGCGTTTGCCTTCCTCCATGTTCTTGCCGTCGTCATCCATGATGATGGCGCCGTATTTTTTGGCGATGTCGCGGGTCGAATCGGTCGAATGCGCGTCGGCCAGGATGATTTCACAGCGGTCCCGCGGATAAGTCTGGCGCACGATGGACGCGAGGCAGTTGTCCAACAATGCCCCGGCATTCAGCGTCGGCATGATGAAACTGACGCGCGGCATTTTTTCCGAACCGGGCTGCATGGTGTGAGTTTGGCTGACCGCGACAACAAATTCAAATCAGCATTGCGCGACCGGTTTGTGCCGGCGCATCGCGCTGAGCCAGATAAAAAACAACGCGCCGAACGCAATGCCCGCGGCAACCGGCATGGTTTGCAACAGCGCGGCGGGAGTTTGTCCGACCGCCAGCAATGTCAGCCAGTAACCCAGGCCGAGCGCGCCATAGAGCAGGGAGATTTTTGACCAGCGGCTGGCGAGCGCCCAATAGGCGAGCGATTGCAGCAGCCCGACGAAGGCCATCGTGATAGACAGCCGGGCAATCATGGCTTCGGCCTCGGGCGACGGGTGGCCCAGAATAATTTTGACGCACAAACCACGAAGCAGGAACAAGGCGCCGACACCGAACAAAAGCGCCAAGACGGAAAGCCCCAGCAGTTTTAGTTGCTCGGCCACAACGTTTCCAGAACGCGCGCCGGAGCGCGACGTAAACAGAACGGTCAACAGCGGAGCCACGGTCATCGGCAGCGCCGCCGCCAGCCGTTCGGCGCAGTTGTAGGCGTCATTGTCCGCGCCGGAAAAGAATTTTTTGGCGACCAGCAAATCGCCTTGCATGAAAAAAAATCCGCCGCCCACGCAGGCGGCGCTGACGACCAGATACAGGACAAATTCCCGGTTCCATGGTGAAACCGGCTCGCCGTGCAGCGACAAATCCTTTCGCCAGAAAAGCAGGACGAGATTGGCCAGCAGCGCAAAAGCCGAGGCGAGGACGGCGGTTTCCGCCGCCGGCCATTTCAGGGTGACGAACCAGCCGAACAAAACCCGCAGAACCATCACCAGAAAACCGATTAGCGCGAGCCGTTTGAACCAAGCGAGACCCTGGCATAACGCCGTGGCAAAGGAACCCCACAACCCCAACAACGTGCAGCCCAGCGTGACCAGCATCAGGCTTTCGTTGTAGTGAAAAAAATCGCTCAAGGGTTTGATGACGATCACGGCCAGCACCGATCCGCCGACGGTGAGCCGGAAGAGGAATTTCCGGCAACCCAGGAGCAGCCCCTGCAACCGTGCACTGTCGCCGCTGGTGTTGAAATGCGCGATGTAATGCGTGACGGCAAAAGTGGCGCTCAACGGCAACAGTCCGAGCAAAGGCATGAAGCCGCTAATCGCGCTATTGGCATTGCCATATTGGCCTTCTCCCTTCAAGTGATGGCCCATAACGCTCTGAAACGCCAGGTTGCCGAGACCGGTGACAAAACTGATGGCGGTGAAAATGATGCCGCTCTGCAAAAGCCCGCGGGTTGGGGAACCAATTTTCATACGAGCGGCTGCAATTGCTTTTCCGGTTCAGCGGCAATTGGCGCCTCACGTCCGACAATTTTCTGGCATGCGGCGGTGAGTTCTTGGAGCGAATTGGAGATTTTCAATCCACACCCCACATTTCCGCGCCGATCAAGCCAACTGCGCCAGTAACAATCCCTATGCTCATAGATGTTTGGGCAAGCAGCTTCGGCGGGAGCGGGCTTCAGGCGCAAGCGGATTCTTTGTGTCGCAAATCATTTCTGCTTTGCAGCGTTGACAAATTAGGTCGGTTGGCCCGCCCAAATTAAAAAAATGTCCGCGACGTTGGATCATTCCTTCGAACACCCGACTTAAGCCATCCCGCAGGGGCAACCGGCTGATCGAGTGCGCTTGGATTTTGAAGGCCGCCCGCGCAGAAACAAGTTCAACCACAAGCACAACCGAATTCAAACCCTGCCGGAGCCGGAAAATTCGGAAATCACCTGCCCTTGGGACGAACGTGGAAGCCGAGGCTGAACGGCTGAAAGAACGACACGGCGTAAGCCAGCCGCCAATACCACAGATATTGCTGGAAGCACGGAACGTAGGTGATATGGTGCTGGCCGAGGTCGGAGCGTTCCACAAAGCGCCGAGCCACATCGGGCAGGAAGGCGACACAATGATCGTGGTTCCAACCCAGCCAGTTCAAAATCCAGTTCGAGTTATTGGGAATGGTGATGAAAATTTCGGATCCAAACTCACTGACCGCACGCGCCATCTCATTCATGGTCTCGAAGTGGTAATTGCAATGCTCCAAGGTCTCCATGCAAATAATGACTTCAGGCCGATACTCGGAAATGATGGGACGCAATTTCTCAATGCAGCCCTTTTCGCTCAAGTTGAGCGGGTAATGCACGTCCGGTTCGTTGCGGGCGTCGAGAACGCGATATTCGGCAGCGCTTTGGCCAATGCTGTGGTAAAGCTTCGCAAATTTGCTCTGGCTGGGGTCTTCCTTTTTGAAGGAAAACGAATTGGGCCCGCGCAATCGCACATTGTCGGGCGTGGGCGGCATGCCGCGCCCGCCGATGTCGAGTGTGCGCTTGCCGGCGCTGATGTTGCGGGCATAGACGAGCCGGTCAACCAGTTTGCCGGAAATTTCCATGTATTTGTTTTTTGAGGTGGTAAGCTTGCCGCCGGTGCAAAACCGCTGTCAATCTTGAAATTGCTCTCAACCAACATCGGCCGGGCAAATCCCGTCGGAAGGCACGCGTGTCATCGGTTGACAAAATCATTGGCAGACTTCCCGCAGTTTGTTAATCTGAATCAGAGCCGGAATTATGAAGCGTTGGATACTCATCACAACCGCCGGGTTGATTCTCGGCGCGGCGGCCACCCAGGCCGCGCAAGTCGGGCTGATTAAAATTAACGGCGCCATCGGCCCGGCCACCGCCAGCTACATCTCACGTGCGATTGACACGGCGGCGGTGCAAAACGACGAGTGCCTCATTATTCAGCTCGATACGCCCGGCGGTTTGCTCGATTCCGCTTCGGAGATTGTCCAAAAACTTTACGACTCAAAAGTGCCGACCGTTGTTTTTGTGGCGCCGGCACCGGCGCGCGCGGGCAGCGCGGGCGTATTCATCACGATGGCAGCGAATGTGGCCGCCATGGCGCCAAATACGAGAATCGGCGCGGCGCATCCGGTTGAAATCGGCAGTAGCGGCGAGGTCGAAAAGACAGATGATACAATGAAAAAGAAGATCGAGAACGACACCGCCAAGTTCGCACAATCCATCGCTGACAAGCGGCATCGCAACGCCGAGTGGGCCACTGCGTCCGTGCGCGAAAGCGCCTCCATCACGAGCGAAGAAGCGCTGGACCAGAATGTCATTGACCTGATTGCGGACGATGTTCCCGATTTGCTCAAACAACTCGACGGACGCGAGGTCGGTGACAAAACGCTCCATACCGCAAACGCCGCGGTAGTCGAAATCCCCATGAAAACGTGGGAGAAATTTGCCCAAATATTTCTGCGGCCGGAGGTCATGTTCATCCTGATGTTGGTGGTGATTTACGGGTTCATCGGCGAGTTGAGCCACCCGGGCGCAATTCTGCCGGGCGTTGCCGGGGCCATTGCCCTCCTCCTCGTGCTTTACATGTCGTCAATCCTGCCCGTCAACATCACCGGAATCGTCTTGATCGGGCTGGCGATTACGTTGTTCATCGTGGACATTTTTGCGCCGACGCACGGGATGTTGACCGCGGGTGGCATCGTGGCCTTTTTCCTCGGCGCGATGATGCTGTTCAGCCAGGCCGGGCCGGGCTTTGGATTATCACCGTCCTGGATTGTTCCGGCGACGCTCGTCACGGCGGCATTTTTTGTATTTGTTGTCGGCAAGGGCATTCGCGCGCAGTTCAAACCCGTGCAAGCCGGCAAGGAAACAATGCTCGGCCGGACGGTGAAGGCGCTTTCGCATATTGACTCGCAGGGCGGCCGGGTGTTTATCGAGGGCGAAAACTGGAATGCCGTGAGCGAAACGCCGGTCGAAGCCGGACAGCCCGTCGAAGTCATCGGCATCGAAGGATTGACGTTGAAAGTGAAACCTAAAAAACCATAACGGAGAAAATTATGAACGAACTCATTGGTGGATTTTCCAAATTATTCGGCGCACTTGCCCCGGTCGTAATCATTGTCGTGGTGCTGGCCGTCATCGTGTTGCCGCAGGCGCTGCGCATTTTGCGCGAATACGAGCGCGGCGTCATTTTCCGGCTTGGCAAATTGCAGGGCGCGAAAGGGCCGGGAATTATTTTTCTCATTCCCATCGTGGACAAGATGGTGCGGATGGATTTGCGCGTCGTGACCATTGACGTTCCCAAGCAGGAGGTCATGACCAAGGACAACGTGCCCGCCACAGTGGACGCGGTGATTTATTTCCGCGTTGTGGACCCGAACGCGGCGGTGGTGAAGGTGGAAAATTTCTGGAAAGCGACTTCGCTCATCGCGCAGACGACACTGCGCAGCGTGCTCGGCCAGTCGCCGTTGGACGACCTGCTGGCGCAACGCGATATCATCAACCAAAAGCTCCAGGAAATCATTGATAAACAAACCGAGCCGTGGGGCATCAAAGTCACGGCGGTCGAGGTGAAGGACGTGGCGCTGCCCGACAGCATGAAACGCGCGATGGCCAAACAAGCTGAGGCCGAACGTGAACGCCGGGCGAAAGTCGTGAATGCGGAAGGTGAATTTCAAGCCGCCGAGAAAATGGTGCAGGCCGCCGCGTTGATCAGCAAGGAACCGATTGCGCTGCAACTGCGCTATCTCCAGACCATGCGCGAAATGGCCAGCGAACACAACACCACCACCTTCCTGCCATTGCCGATTGATTTGTTCAGCGCGTTCTTGAAAAAATAAATTGGTCGGCATGAAAACGAATTCCCGTTGGAGTTTCGTTTGTGAAGGTCTGAAGCAGTCTGTTTATGTCTGCATGGTTCTTTTGTTCTTAACCCCGCTCGCTTGGCTCCTTTTGTGGGGTTCGGCTGTTTGGTTCGGGGCAACAAGCAATATATTTGACGTAATGCGTCTTTTAGTCGGACTGCCAGTAGTGTTTGCAGCGAGCATATTAAGCGGCCCAGTTCCAAAACTGTTGACTTTTTTTGACATCAGCGACAAGCAGCTTTTAATTCTGTCTTGTGTCTTGATAATTGTATATTGGGCTTGCTTTGGCGCAGCAGCAGGACTTCTTCGTTGGAAATTGTCGGCTTCGGACTCTGGACAACAGCAGGAAGCTTCGTCGAAGAAAAACAAAAAATATACACGTTGGACTGTTGGAATTATGGCGGTCGTTCTCGCGCTCATTTCATTTCCGAGTGGACCAATTACCGCGCCAGCTTACATTTCCAGTCGTTATTCAGCTGGTTGGACAAGAAATTCTGTTATCAACAACCTCCGTCAGATTGACGCCGCCAAGCAAGAGCTTGCTTTGGAGAAAAAAGTTCCGCTCGATTACATTCCCACAGAAACCGAACTGGTCCCTTATCTTTATGGAGGCACCAACTTTTTTAATCGTCCGGTTGTCCCCATTCGCTACGTATTGAACCCGATAAACAAGCCTCCTTACGCCGTGCTGGATTCAGATTGGAGATTTCCCAGACGTAGCTGGCATGAAGGATTTACAATAACCAACGGCACAGTTTTCCAACTTCCTTGAAAAGTTTGCAACTTGCGACAAAATTGATTTTGGATTTTGGTTGAATCGAAATCATGCCTCTTTACGAATACGAGTTGTGCGAAGGCGAATGCAAGGTGTGCGGCGGTAAGTTCACCTTGCGCCGGCCGTTGAGCGCGCCGGAGTTGACGAAATGTCCGGCCTGCAAAAAGCCGGTGCGCAAGATCATTTCCACCTTCAATTCGCCGCACAAGCTCAAGCCGCTGTCCATCTCGGACGCCAAAAAGGCCGGGTTCACCGTGCTCAAACGGCTCGGCAAGGGTGAATATGAGAAGCAGTAAGTTGGTTGAGGGCTGAAAGTTGCCCGCCTTCATCTTGTTTCGATGCGGGCGCGCCGCAGTCGGAAGCGAAGGCGGAAGGATGGGGAGGTAATGAAAAGGGTTTTGTCGCAATCTTAATCCTGCTCTTAATCACAATAGTTGGACGAAGCAGATTAAGATGACGATGACGATTAAGAATAGGATAAAACGAATTTTGACGCGGACTGTCTATTACATTAGCGTATAAGCCTGAAAATGAATTTTCGTCCGGTAGCTTTCAGAATGCCGTTGTTGGCCGGGGCGTTGGCGGCGGTGTTCTTGTCCGCCGCAGCGCAGAATGGCGCGCCGCCATCGAGCAAGGCCATCATCTTTTCCGCGCCCGCAGGGGAAAATGCCGCATCCAATGCGCCGTCGCTCTCGCCACGACTTTCTGACCGGCCGGATTTCGCCAACGAGCTGCGGGCGCCGGTGTCGGTTTTCGATGCTCAAGGTCCAACCCCACCGTTGCCCGCCCCCTCACGCGCGCCCATGCTTTCGAGCGCCGAGGCACAGCGGCTGCAAAAAATGCTGGACGAGCGGGAAAACTGGGCGCTGATGACGCCGGAGGAAATTCTTGGTGTGGACACGTCCAGAAACACTCTCCGAACGCCGGAACAGGAAGCCGCCGATAATCAAAAAAATTTGACCGTCGTTGAGCGTTTTTTGGAGCGACAACGGCAATCGCATACGGCGGTCACCAACGGATATTACAGCGGCAATTTCTCATCGGGCAGGGATTTTTCGCGGAACCAGGGCGGGTTGACAAACGGGAGTCCCTCCGATCCTGCGCGCATCGGGTTGCCTGCCGCGGCGCAAATTTTGGATCGGTTTTTCAACAACACGCCGGCCAACAACCAGTTCGCGGGACAAAACGAAAACCGAAGCGCGGGCTGGTTCACATCGCTCGGCCTGCCCCCGCAACCGGCAGCGCCAACTCCGGAGCAACTGGCGGAGAGGGAGCGGTTCAGCCAATTGCTGAATCCGGGTTCGTACTCCGACACGACGGCAAAGTCCGCGCCGGGTGGCAAATTCCTTTCCTCGCTGCAACCGTTTTCGGACACGACACCCAATCAAACGCCGATGGTGAATCCGGTGGGAGCTTCGTTCGCGCCGCTGAACAGCGGGATTGGCAGGCCGGCGGGTTTGACGCCTTTGCCGGGCATTACTGGTCCTACCAACTGGCAATCGTCCACCGCCCCCCCGGCTTGGGCGCCGCAACCGCCGCCGTGGTTGTCGCAGACGCCGCAGCCTTTTACCATGCCGCAACGAAAATTCTGAGCGCGGTCAGTGCGCCGAGGTGA
>JBEKJN010000003.1:0-30662 GCA_050011235.1 Verrucomicrobiota bacterium
AGCAAATCATCTGTCGGCGAGGAAAAACGTCACGCGAAACAGATTGAGGACGAGCACAAGAAAAAGACCGATGAATTGCGCGATCAATTGACCGAGGCGTTGAGCAACATTCTGCTTGGCGAAAAAATCCCGCTCGACGTGGTCAACAGCGAGACCGGCGAAATCATCATCCCGGCCAACCGCAAGATCACCAAGACGCTGCTGCGCAAGCTCGCGACGGTGTATGACCGCATCGAAATTGATCCGTCGCCCATCCGCAACAAAATCAACGAAATCATCGGCAGCTTCAAAAAGAAGTTCGATGACATGCAGATGCAATACGACGAGGAAATGGAGCGCACCGAGGCGGGCGAAGGCGTCGAGGCCGGCATCGTCAAGTCGGTGAAGGTCTATATCGCCTCGAAACGCAAGCTGTCCGTCGGCGATAAAATGGCCGGACGCCACGGCAACAAGGGCGTGGTCGCGCGCATCGTGAAAGAGGAGGACATGCCGTTCCTGGAGGACGGAACGCCGGTGGAAATCGTGTTGAATCCGCTGGGCGTGCCGTCGCGCATGAACGTCGGCCAGGTGCTGGAAACGCACCTCGGTTGGGCGGCGAAGATTCTCGGTTTGAAGTTTGCCACGCCGGTGTTCGACGGCATCAAAGAGAAACAAATTCGCGGTTATCTCAAGGATGCGAAACTGCCGGAACACGGCAAGACGCATCTTTACGACGGCCGCAGCGGCGAACAATTCGACCAGGAAATCGTGGTCGGCTACATTTACATGATGAAGCTCGGCCACCTGGTCGCGGACAAGATTCACGCCCGCGCGGTTGGGCCGTATTCGCTCGTCACGCAGCAGCCGCTCGGCGGCAAGGCGCAATATGGCGGCCAGCGCTTCGGCGAAATGGAAGTGTGGGCCATGGAAGCCTACGGCGCGGCTTACACGTTGCAGGAATTGCTCACGGTCAAGTCCGACGACGTGCAGGGCCGCACGCGGATTTACGAAAGCATCGTCAAGGGCGACAACTCTCTGGAGGCGGGCATTCCCGAATCCTTCAACGTGCTCGTCAAGGAAATGCAATCACTCGGTCTCGATGTGAAGGTCGGTTATTCGAATCCAATTGAACATTCAATCAACGGTGAACCCGCCGCCACGTTGGCAACGGTTTAAGATGTAACAACAATATTCGCTGAAACCAAACGCGTATGATCAGCACCAAAGAAAGCGCCCGCGAATTGCTCGGGCTGGACAAGGTGAATCAGGTGGATTACGTCGCGATTTCCGTCGCGTCGCCGGATGCCATTCGTTCCTGGTCCAAAGGGGAGGTCAAAAACCCCGAAACCATTAATTACCGCACGTTCAAGCCGGAAAAAGGCGGCTTGTTCTGCGAACGCATTTTCGGCCCGGTCAAGGACTGGGAATGCTCGTGCGGCAAATACAAGCGCATCAAACACCGCGGCATCGTCTGCGACCGTTGCGGCGTCGAGGTGACGCTCGCCCGCGTGCGCCGCGAGCGCATGGGGCACATTGAGTTGGCTGTGCCCGTTCAACACATCTGGTTTTTCAAGTGCATGCCGTCGCGCATCGGGCTGGTGCTCGACGTGACCGCGCGCAATCTGGAGCGCGTGATTTATTACGAGGACTACATGGTCATTGACCCGGGCAACACGGCGCTGAAGCAAAATCAGTTGCTCAACGAGCACGAATATCGCGAAGCCCGCGAGACCTACGGCGCCGAGGCGTTCGTCGCCAAAATGGGCGCGGAAGCGGTGCGCGAGGCGTTGTCGAAGGTGGACTTGGCCAAACAAACTGAGCAATTGCAGCAGGCCATGACCGAAACCAAGAGCAAGCAAATCCGCAAGAAACTGGCGAAACGGATTAAATTGCTCCAAGGGTTGCAGCTTTCCAAGAGCCGCCCGGAATGGATGATTCTCACGGTGCTGCCGGTAATTCCGCCGGATTTGCGCCCGCTCGTGCCGCTCGAAGGCGGACGCTTTGCGACTTCCGATTTGAACGACCTCTATCGCCGCGTCATCAACCGGAACAACCGTCTCAAGACGCTGCTCCAGCTCAAGACGCCCGAAGTCATCATCCGCAACGAAAAACGCATGTTGCAGGAAGCGGTGGACGCGCTGTTCGACAACGGCCGTCATGGGCGTCCGGTCACCGGCGCGGGCAACCGCGCACTGAAATCCTTGAGCGACATGCTCAAGGGCAAGGGCGGCCGCTTCCGCCAGAACCTGCTCGGCAAGCGCGTGGATTATTCGGGCCGCTCGGTCATTGTCATCGGCCCCGAACTCAAACTTCACCAGTGCGGTCTGCCCAAAAAGATGGCACTCGTGTTGTTCGAACCGTTCATCATCCGGCGGTTGAAGGAACTCGGCTACGTTCACACCGTTCGCAGCGCGAAGAAAATGATCGAACGCCAGACGAAGGAAGTCTGGGACGTTCTGGAGGAGGTCACCAAGGGCCATCCGGTGCTGCTCAACCGCGCGCCGACCCTGCACCGTTTGTCCGTGCAGGCGTTCGAGCCGCTGTTGATTGAAGGCGAGGCCATCCGCATTCATCCGCTCGTTTGCACCGCCTATAACGCCGACTTCGATGGCGACCAGATGGCCGTGCACGTGCCGCTGTCCGTCGAGGCGCAGATGGAGGCGCGCCTGTTGATGATGGCGCCGAACAACATCTTCAGCCCGTCGTCCGGCAAACCCATCATCACGCCGACGCAGGACATTACGCTCGGCTGTTATTATCTCACCGCCGAACCGCGCACGCCCGCGCCGGCCGATTCGCGCAAACTGCCGCTGTTCGGCTCGAAGGAGGAAGTGTTGTTCGCCTACGAAGACGGCGCGTTGAAGACGCACGACCGCATTCGTCTGGCGAATCCTGATTTCGGCAAAAAGGTCATTTTCGGCGACGCCAGCAAAAAAATTATCGAGACGACCGTGGGCCGCGTGACTTTCAGTGAAATCTGGCCGTCCGAACTGGGTTTCCCCAACAAGCCGGTCAAGAAGTCCGAACTCGGCGATTTGATCTGGAAGTGTTACAAGTTCGCCGGCCACGAAAAAACCGTGACCATGCTCGACAAACTCAAGGAACTCGGCTTCCGCGAAGCGACCAAGTCCGGCTGCTCCATCGGTATTGACGACATGATCATTCCGAAGGAGAAGGACCAGGAAATTGACGCCGCGCAGAAGCAGATCAAGGAAGTCGAGAAGCAGTATCGCAAGGGCGTCATCACGCCGGGCGAACGCTACAATAAAATTGTGGACATCTGGACGCATTGCACCGACATGATTTCCAACGTCATGTTCAAGACGCTGGAGCAGAACCAGGGCAAGAAGGAATACAACCCGGTTTATCTCATGGTGGATTCCGGCGCGCGCGGCAACCGCCAGCAGGTGCGCCAGCTCGCCGGCGTGCGCGGCCTCATGGCCAAGCCCAGCGGCGACATCATCGAGAAACCGATTCTCGCGAACTTCCGCGAAGGCCTGACCGTGCTCGAATACTTCATCTCCACACACGGCGCCCGCAAGGGTCTGGCCGACACCGCGCTCAAGACCGCCGACTCCGGTTACATGACCCGCAAACTCGTGGACGTGGCGCAGGACGTCATCATTCAGGAGGACGATTGCGGCACGGGCAACGGCATCTGGGTCTCGGCGGTGTATGAAGGTGAGGACGAGGTCGTCAAACTCGGCGACCGCCTCGTGGGCCGGTTCGCGTGCGACGATATCGCCAATCCGACGAACCCGAAGGAATTGCTCATCCGCGCCAACGAGGACATTGACGAGGACAAGGCCAAGCGCATTGAAGCCGCAGGCGTGGACCGTGTGCGCATCCGCTCCGTACTCACCTGCGAAAGCAAGCACGGCGTTTGCGTCCATTGCTATGGCCGCAACCTTGCCACCGGCGCCCCCGTCAAGCTCGGCGAGGCTGTCGGCATCATCGCCGCACAATCCATCGGCGAGCCGGGCACGCAACTCACGATGCGGACGTTCCACATCGGCGGCACGGCGGCGCAGGTGTTCAAGATTCCGCAAATCAAGTCCAAGCACGACGGCACCATTCATTACAACGAACTGCGCTTTGTCGAACTGGAGGACGGCAACAACATCGTTTTGAACAAAAACGGCTCGGTGGCCATCCTCGGCGACGACGGCCGCGAACTGGAAAATCACAACGTCGTCATCGGTGCGGTTATTTCCTTCAAGGACGGCGCCAAGGTGAAGAAAGGCGAGACCTTCGTGCAGTGGGACCCATATAATGTGCCGATTCTTTCCGAAAAGGCCGGCAAGGTGAAGTTCCACGACATCATCGAAGGCGTGACGATGAAGCAGGAAACGGACGAAACCACCGGCCAGGAAGCCATGGTCGTCATCGAGCACAAGGAGGATTTGCACCCGCAAATCACCATCAGCGACGACGCCGGCGAAGTTGTGGCCAATTATCCCATTCCGTCCGGCGCGCACGTCGTCGTGGGCGAAAGCGACAAAATCGTGCCCGGCACGCTGATCGCCAAGACGCCCCGCAAACAGGCCAAGACGAAGGACATCACCGGCGGTCTGCCGCGCGTGGCCGAGTTGTTCGAGGCGCGCCGGCCGAAGGACGCCTCGGAAATTTCCAAGATTGACGGCGTGGTGGACTTTGGCGCGAGCGTGCGCGGCAAACGCTGCATTCTCATCAAAGACACGCAGACGCAGGCGGAAGAGGAACACCTCATCCCGATTGGCAGGCACGTCATCGTCTTCAAGGGTGATTTCGTCAAGAAAGGCCAGCAATTGACCGAAGGCCCGATTGACCCGCACGAAATCCTTGACGTTTGCGGTCCGCAGGAATTGCAGGAACACCTCGTCAGCGAAGTGCAGGAGGTCTATCGCCTCCAGGGTGTCACCATCAACGACAAGCACATCGAAATCATCGTCCGCCAGATGCTCCGCAAGGTGCGCATCACCGAGCCGGGCGACACGCAGTTCCTTTGGGGCGAACAGATTGACAAGCTGGACTTCGAAGAGGAAAACGAGCGCGTCGAGAAAATGGGCGGCAAGCCCGCCGAAGCCTCGCCGGTGCTGCTGGGCATCACCAAGGCGTCGCTCGAAACCGACAGCTTCCTCAGCGCCGCGTCGTTCCAGGACACGACCCGCGTGCTCACCGAGGCGGCCACGCGGTCGCGGGTGGATTCGCTGCGCGGCTT
Organism: Verrucomicrobiota bacterium; assembly: GCA_050011235.1. Taxonomy (GTDB): domain Bacteria; phylum Verrucomicrobiota; class Verrucomicrobiia; order Limisphaerales; family UBA11358; genus UBA11358. Next base: position 5,180 of record JBEKJN010000003.1, read on the forward strand.
CAAGGAGAACGTCATCATGGGCCACATCATTCCGGCGGGCACCGGATTTGATATGCACCGCAGGGCGCATCTCAAGCCGCTGGTTGACATCGAAGACGTGCCGGAACCGGCCGAACAACCCATGGCGGCGGAAAACCCGCTGCTGGCATAAGCGCAGGTGGTTTCAAATACTTGTTGCAACCAAAAACTTATTTGCTATATTCAGCGTTCCATTTTTTGAGACGAAATGCCGACAATTAATCAATTGGTCCGCCAGGGCCGGCGCAAAGTAAAATACAAGTCCAAGTCGCCCGCCTTGGAAGGTTCGCCGTTTCGACGCGGCGTGTGCATCCAGGTCATGACGCGCACGCCCAAGAAGCCGAACTCGGCGATGCGCAAGGTCGCCAAGGTCCGCCTGACGAACGGCTACGAGATCATCGCCTACATCCCGGACGAGGGCCATAATTTGCAGGAGCACTCGATTGTGATGGTGCGCGGCGGTCGCGTGAAGGATTTGCCCGGGGTGCGTTATCACATCGTTCGTGGCCGGCTTGATGCCGCCGGTGTGGAAAAACGCCGGGTCAGCCGCTCGAAATACGGCGTGAAACGTCCGAAACCGGGTTCCAAGCCCGCGGCGCCTGCCGCAGCGGCAGCTCCGGCTCCGCCCGCCGCTCCCGCAGCCTGATGGTTCAACGCCTTAACGATTCAACGAAAATATGTCCCGCAGACGACAAGCCAGCAGACGGAAGATTGCCAAAGACGGAAAATTCCAAAGCGTTTTGGTTTCGCGCCTCGTGAACACCGTGATGCTGTGCGGCAAGAAAAGCACGGCGCAGCGGATTGTCTATGGCGCGTTCGACAGCATTTCGGAAAAGAATCCGGCGAGCAATCCGGTGGAAATTTTGCAGCGCGCGGTGGACAACGCCAAGCCGCGCATCGAGACCAAGGCACGCCGCGTCGGCGGCGCCACGTATCAGGTGCCGCTGGAAGTGCCGTCCGACCGGCAGGCCTCGCTGGCCTTGCGGTGGATTGTGGATTTTGCGGACGCGCGCAAGGGCATGCCCATGCGCGACGCGCTCGCAGCGGAAATTTTGGAAGCGTATCAGGGACAAGGCAACGCCATTCGCAAGCGCGACGACGTTCACAAGATGGCGCAGGCGAACAAGGCTTTTGCCCATTTCCGTTGGTAGGAATTTTTTTGAAATTGCCCCGACCGTTGCACCGCCGGGGCATTTTCATTATTGATGGTGTATAGTAGAATGTTTTAGACATGCATGCAGTCGCTGAAAAAACGAAATCGGTCAATGCGCCCAACCGCGAATACACGCTGGAGCGCACGCGCAACATCGGCATCGCCGCGCACATTGACGCCGGCAAAACGACCGCGACTGAACGCATCCTCTTTTACACCGGCCTCATCCACAAGATCGGCGACGTGGACGATGGCAACACGGTGACCGACTGGATGGAGCAGGAACGCGAACGCGGCATCACCATCACTTCCGCCGCCGTGACGTGCTACTGGATGCAGAAACAGACCAAGCACGGCGAAAATGAATTGTACAAGTCGTTCCTCGGCGTGCCGCATCGCATCAACATCATTGACACGCCCGGCCACGTGGATTTCACCGCCGAGGTCGAGCGCTCCATGCGCGTGCTCGATGGCGCGGTCGCGGTGTTCTGCGGCGTTGCCGGAGTGCAGCCGCAGTCGGAAACCGTCTGGCGTCAGGCCACCAAATACAAGGTCCCGCGCCTCGCGTTCGTCAACAAGATGGACCGCACCGGCGCGAATTTTGAACATGCGCTGAACGACATGCGCAACAAGCTCAAGGCGTATGCGTATCCGGTTTTCCTGCCCATCGGCGCCGAGGACAAATTTGAAGGCGTCATTGATGTCGTCAACCAGAAGGCCATCCTTTGGGGGCCGGGCGACGTCGTCAACGAAGGCCTGAACTACGACGTGAAGGACATTCCGGCAGAGCACCAGGAACGCGCCAGGGCCGCGCTTGCGGAATTGATTGACGCGGTTTCCAACAAGGACGACCACATTGCCGATCTCATCCTTCATGAGAAGCCGGTGACGGCGCCGGAACTCAAGGCCGCGATTCGCCGGCTGACGTGCAAGATTGAACTGGTGCCCGTGCTTTGCGGTTCCGCGTTCAAGAAGAAGGGCGTGCAGACGCTGATTGACGCGGTGGTGGATTATTTGCCCAGTCCGCTCGACGTTCCGCCCGCCGAAGGCATCGAGCCGGGCACGGACAACAAGGTCGTGGTCGAAACCAGCGACACCAACAAGTTTTGCTCGCTGGCGTTCAAGTTGTGGACGGACGTCTATGCGGGCAAACTGGTGTTCTTCCGCGTTTATTCCGGCACGCTCAAAAAGGGTGACATGATTTATAATCCGCGCACGCGCAAACGCGAGCGCGTCAGCCGCCTGATGATCATCCAGGGCAGCGAACGCAAGGACATCAGCCAGGCCAACGCCGGCGACATCGCCGCGCTGGTCGGCTTGCGCAACATCACCACCGGTGATACGTTGTGCGACGAGGACTTTGAAGTGACGCTAGAACCGCCAACGTTTCCCGAACCGGTCATCAGCATGGCCGTCGAGCCGAAGACACGCGCCGACCGCGACAAGATGTCCGAAGGATTGCAGCGGCTGGCGGAGGAAGACCCCACGTTCCGCTGTTTTCACAACCCGGAGACCGGCCAGCTCATCATCGCGGGCATGGGCGAATTGCACCTGGAAATCATTTGCGACCGGCTGAAGCGCGAGTTCAAGGTGGACGCCAATACCGGCGCGCCGCAAATCGCCTACCGCGAAACCATCACCAAATCCGCCGACGGCGAAGGCAAGTTCATCCGCCAATCCGGCGGTCGCGGTCAATATGGGCACGCCTGCGTCCAGATTCAGCCGAACGAAAAGGGCAAGGGCATCGAAATCGAAAACAAAATCGTCGGCGGTGCGATTCCGAAGGAATACATCCCGGCGGTCATTGATGGTTGCGAGGAAGCCATCAAAGGCGGCGTCCTGGCGGGTTACCAGATGATTGACGTGAAGGTTCAAATTGTGGACGGCACGTTTCACGAGGTGGACTCGAACGAACTGGCGTTCAAGATGGCCGGCATTTTCGCCTTTAAAGACGCGGCCAAAAAGGCCCACATGGTCCTGCTCGAACCGATCATGAAGGTGGAAGTCACCACGCCTGACGAATATCAAGGTGATCTCCTCGGTGACATCAGCCGCCGTCGCGGCCACATCGTCAATATTGAAGCCAAACTGGGCCAGACGATTTTGAACGCGACGGTGCCACTGGCCGAAATGTTCGGTTACGCCACGGCCATCCGTTCACTGTCGAAGGGCCGCGCTTCCTATTCCATGGAACCGCTGACGTTCGAGCAGGTGCCAACAGGCATTCTCAACACGATTTTGGACGCAGCTTCCAAGAAACCGGCCGCCCGCAGTTGAACCGAGTGCGCACGCGTTTCGCGGTAGGGCGGCGCTGCTGCGCCGCCGGCTGCGGGGCACCGCAGCCCTACCAATAAAAAATGGCAGCGCTTCGGGTGAAGCGCTGCCGGTGGCGAACTGGACTTGCGTAGCTTTTCCCTCCTTGGAATGCCAGGCGAGTGAGAGACTGGACTTAATCCGTGTCGAACAAATGTCAGCACGGTGAAATTGCGGTGACAAAGGGAGTGCGCTCGAAACTGTGAGGGCGGGATTGGAGGTAGGGCGGGCAGTCCTCTGCCCGCCGCTGCTTTGTGTCAGGACGACGGCGCGCACGGAGTGACGCGCCCTACCGCGCTGAAATCTCCAGCATCCGCTCAATCGGCAGGCGCGCGCGTTCCAAAATTTCAGCCGGCAACTCGATGCGCGGCGCGAGTTTTTCCATGCAGTCGCGCACCTTTTCTAATGTGTTTAACTTCATGTATTTGCACTCGCTGCAACGGCAGTTGTCCGTCGGCATCCGCATCACGTCAAACACCGGCGCGCACAGAAATTCCTTCCCCGGACATTCCTTCTGCATCCGGTGGATGATGCCCGACTCCGTCACGATGACGAATTGTCTGGCCGGACTCGTCTTGCAGTAGGAAATCATTTTCTCCGTCGAACAAACTGCATCGGCCAGATCGCGCACCTCGCGCAGGCTTTCCGGGTGAACCACAACTTTTGCCTCGGGAAACTGCCCGCGCAATTTCAGAACTTGCTCGCGCCGGAACTCGACGTGAGCATAACAGTCGCCGCGCCAAAGCGTCATCGGGCGACCGGTCTGTTCCATCACCCACGCGCCGAGGTTTTCGTCCGGCACAAACAGCAAATCCTTGTCCTTCGGGGCGGCCTCGACAATTTTCACCGCATTGCCGCTGGTGCAAATCACGTCGGTCAGGGCCTTCACCGCGGCGCTGCAATTGATGTAGGAGATGGTCCAGAAATTCGGGTTCGTTGCCTGCAACTCGGCGAGCTTGTCGGCGGGGCAACTTTCTTCCAGCGAACAGCCAGCGTCCTTGTCCGGCAGCACAACGATTTTGTTCGGGTTCAGAATCTTGGCCGTCTCGGCCATGAAATGCACGCCGCAGAAAACAATCACGTCCGCGCTCGTCTTCGCCACCTGTTGCGACAGGCCGAGGGAATCGCCGACGTAATCCGCCACGTCCTGGATTTCCGGCACCTGATAATTGTGCGCGAGGATGACGGCATTGAGCTGCTTTTTGAGCGTAAAAACTTCCCTAGCGAGCGGCTCAAACCGGCCCTTCGTCATCGCGCCGCGCGGCTGGATTTCAGCGACATCAATCATCTCCCAAAGTTACCGCCGCCAGCCGCCAGCGTCAATGAAGGCGAATCGGTAACAAGGCGGCCGTTTAGATTCCAAACGATTTCATTCCGGCGATGAAGCCGGCTTTTCCGCCATATGCCGGATGGCGAATGTAATCCGCCAGCAACGGGTGTTTGAATTTTGAGAGTGTTTTGTGCGGTAGTTTGCCGATTGCCAATATCCGTTTCGGCGCAAAGATTTCCACGACACTGTTCAAAACCTCATGGCCGAACCGTACTTCTTCAGCCGTGGGCGTACGGTTCTTGCCGGGATTACCGGGTTTGTGCGGATGAAACGGGAAGATGTTCCAGAAAGCAGGAATGGCGGGGCGTTGCGAGAGATAATCCCAGACGATGGTGGCGGTTGGTTCGCTTTGCATTCCGGCAGCGCACAAATGCGGGCGAAGTCCGCAAACAAACGGGTGTGGGCTGTTTTGAATCACATCTTCGCTCGTAAACGGTATGCCCGTGAGCGCGCAACCCGCGTAACCCGGCGCTATGCCCACCAGCAAATCGCCGGAGCAGGGCCATTGAATCAGCGCCTCGAAATAGGCCCGGAGATTTTTGCGTTGCAATTCATGGCAATAAGGATTCGCCACCGTGTGGCCACTGGGATAGCTCTCCAAAACTGCCAGCAAATTTGAAATCGGGTCCGGCATCGGAATATTTTCAAATAGAGCCTCGTCACCTCGGCTCCTACGGTTTGAATCAAACCGTCAAGTCCGCCAGCGCTGGGTCATTCGCATTGACGATTTTCCGCATTTTTGCGACGGCGGCTTTGAGGTTGTGCGCGCCAAACAAGGTTGTGCCGCTGACAAATGTGTCGGCCCCGGCGCGCGCGCATTCGGCGGCGGTCTGGTAATTGACCCCGCCATCCACGGCGATGCGATACGGCAGCTTCTTTTCGCGGCGCCACGCCTCGGCCTGCTGGATTTTGGGCAGCGTTTCGTGGATGAATTCCTGTCCGCCGAAGCCGGGATTGACGGTCATCACCAGCAGCAAATCAATCTTGTCGAGGTGCGGCTGGACTTCGGTGATGGCCGTGGGCGGGTTGATGGCGAGGCCGACTTTTTTGCCGAGCGATTTGACCTTCCACAACAGCGGCGTGATCTGGCCGCCGAGTTCGACGTGGACGATGATTTCGTCCGCGCCGGCCTCGGCAAACGGTTCAAGCAGAATTTCCGGCTGGGAACACATGAGGTGCACATCGAAGAACAGTTTGGACAACGGGCGGACGGCGCGGACGAGTTTGGGGCCGAAGGAAATGTTCGGCACGAAATGGCCGTCCATGATGTCGAGGTGCAGCCCGTCGGCGCCGGAACGGCTGACGCGTTCGACTTCCTTGCCAAAGCGGGTGTAGTCCGCAGCGAGCAGTGAAGGCGCGATAATCATGGCCGCGAGCATAGAGGATGGAGGATGGCGGATGAAAGGCGGAAAATAACAACGCAAGGCGGCGATCTTCTCCTCCATCTTCCATTTTCACCGTCTAATGGCTCGCGAGGGCGCTCGCCCCGCCGTTTTCAGTTCCGATTTCCGTCGAGGCAGCGGCGCACGGCCAGGATGAGCGTTTGCGGCTGGTAGGGTTTCTGCAAATAATTCAATTCCGGTTCGAGCTTGAAATCCTTGCCCACGATGTCGGCGCTGTAACCGCTGCTGAAAATGACCTTGAGGTCGGCGCGGTCGGCCCACAACTTTTCGGCGAGTTCGCGGCCATTCATGTTTTCGGGCATCACGAGGTCGGTGAGCAGGAGAGCGATGTCTTTATTGTGTCCACGCCAAATATCAACTGCTTCCACACCGGTGGCGGCCTGCAACACCTTGTAACCGTGCCGCTCGAGGACGCGGGCGACGAGTTCGCGGACGGGCTTTTCGTCCTCGACCAGCAGAATGGTTTCAGTGCCGCCGCGAATGGTGATTTGGGTCGTTGGTCTTTCCGCCTCGGGCCGACGCTCGCCGAGATAGGGAAGGTAAATGCGAAACGTGCTGCCCTTGCCGACGGCGCTTTCCACTTCGATCCAGCCCTGATGCTGTTTGATGATGCCATAGACGGTGGCCAGGCCGAGGCCGGTGCCCTTGCCGACTTCCTTCGTGGTGAAAAACGGTTCGAAGATGCGAGGGAGAAATTCGGGCGGAATGCCGTTGCCGGTGTCGGTTTTGCTGACGCAGACGAACCGGCCCACGCGCGCTTCGGGATGCCGCTGCACGTGGGCTTCGTCCACATCCACGATGGCAATGCGTACGGCCAGCTCGCCGCCGCGCGGCATGGCATCGCGCGCGTTGACGGCGAGATTGAGCAGGACCTGCTCCATCATGCCGGCATCGGCCTCGACCGTTGCGGGCGACTGGCTGTAATTCAGCCGCAGCGTCACGTCTTCGCCCAACATCCGCCCCAGCATGTCGCTCATGTTGCCGATGATTTTGTTCATGTCCAAACGTTTGGGCTGGATGAGTTGGCGGCGGCTGAACGTGAGCAATTGCCGCGTCAGGCCGGCGGCGCGTTCGGCGGCCTGGCTGATTTGTTGGGCGGAGCGCGCCGCCATTTCGTCGAGATTGGTCGCCTGGAGCAGCGAAGCGTGGCCATGAATGACGGTGAGGATATTGTTGAAATCGTGAGCGACACCACCGGCGAGCTGGCCGATGGCCTCCATCTTCTGCGACTGGCGCAGTTGCTCCTCCAAACGCCGTTGCGTCGTGACGTCGCGGAACAAACTGAGCAACAGGAGCGGTTTGCCGGGTAATTCGACGAGCGAATCGGCAATCTCAAAAACAATTTCGCGTCCATTGTGAAGCCGGTAGCTGCGCTCCTGCTTGCGCTCCCTGGCATCCTTGCTGAAACGTTCACGATATTGCGCCAGCATTTTTTCCCGCTCCCCGGATTCGGCGTAAATTACGGTGAACGGCTTGCCTTCCAATTCGCTCTGGCTCAGGCCGACCAGTTTGCAAAAGGCGCCGTTGACCGTGACGATGACGCCGTTCTCATCGGTCAACCCCATTCCGTCGGCGGAGTTTTCCCAGACGGACCGGAACAGGGTTTCGGAGCTGCGCAGAGCAGCCTCCGCGGCGCGGCGTTCGGTGACATCGCGCACGTGCAGGAGCAAGGCGGGCTTGCCGGCGTATTCAACGCGGCTGGCGCGCACTTCCACCGGCACAGTGCGCCCGTCGGCGCTTTCACTTTCACCTTCCACCCAAAACAATTCACCGCTGGCCAGTTTTTGAAAATTGCGCCGGGCTTCGTCGCGACAGGACGGAGGGATCAAATTATTCAGGGCGTTCCGGCCGATCAATTCCTCCCGTTTGACGGCGTGCAACGCGCAGGCGGCCATGTTCACGTCCAGCACGTTGCCATTCAGGTCTTCCACAAAAATCGCGTCGGGCGAATTTTCAAACAAATCGTGGAACCGCCGCTGGCTTTCGCGCAGGTCCTGTTCGGCGCGGAGGCGTTCCAGCGCGCCGCCGCATTGGTCGGCGAGGGTCTGGAGCGTTTCCAAATCGCGTTCTGTGTAGGCGCCGGGCAGGCGGTTTTGAATCAGCAGCAAGCCGATGACACGCTCGCCTTTGCGAATGGGGGCGACCATGGTGGAGGCGGAATAATCCTTCTCCTGGGCGGGCGACAATTTTTCCGCGCCCTTCTTCACGATACGCCGGATGAGGGCATTGGCGGTTTTGGGCTGGGGCGACGAGGGGATTTCGACCCGCCGGTTCTCAACCGTGGTTATGTTGAGCAGCGAGAAAACCTCGTCGCGCTCGGCGGAATACAAATCAAGGGCAAAGTCGTCCCATTTGAACAAGGCGTCGGCAGCCTCGCAAATAATTCTCGCGGCCTCGGGCGCCGTCGTGGCCGAACTGAGGTGGTGACTGAGTTTGGAAAAGACCGCGTTGCGATGTTCCACGCGGCGGCGTTCGGTCACATCGGCGGCCAACGCCAGGGCGGCGAAACGGTTGCGGAAAACGATCGGGCTCCAGATGACCTCCACGTCAATGAGACTTCCATCCTTGCGATGATGCCGCCAGACGTGGCCGCGGTCGGCGGTGTTCAACACGACACCTTTGGGGGCATCGTCCTTCTCCGGCGGCCAGATATCCGCGAGCGTCATCGCCAGGAATTCCTCGCGCGAATAACCGTAGTGTTTGGTCGCCGCTTCGTTGACTTCCAAAAACGCCAGCGTTTCCAGGTCAAAGACCCACATCGGGTTTGGGTTGCATTGAAAGAGCAGGCGATATTGTTTTTCACTGCTGCGCACGTCCTCCTCCGCGCGCCAGCGGTCGGTCACGTCGCGGGAATTGATCACGATGCCGGCCATTTCCGGGTCCTGAAGGCGGTTCTGACCGACGGTTTCCAGTTGCCGCCATTCGCCGTCTTTTCTTTGATAACGGAGTTGGATTTTGAACGTGCGCTCCGGGTGATCGATCCCGGATTGGAGCGCCTCCAACGCGCGCGGCAAATCCTCGGGATTCACGTGCGCGAAGGCATTTTGCCCGCGCAATTCCTCCGGCGTGTAGCCCAGGACATGCTCGATGGAAGGGCTGGCGTAGAGAAAGTTTCCCTCCCGGCTTAAAATGGAAAGAACATCAAGTGAATTTTCCGTGAGCGTGCGGAAATACTTTTCACGCCGGACCAGTTCGGTCTCCGCCTGGCGCCGTTTGGCGCGCTCTTCGGCTTCCTCCACGGCGCGGCGGATGGCCGACGCCAGCCGTTCCGGCTGCTGTTTGAGCAGATAATCCGTCGCGCCCGCCTTCAAACTTTCAATCGCCGCCTGCTCGCCGATGGTGCCGGAGATGAGAATGAACGGCGTGTGCGGGCATTTTTTCTTCACGATGGCCAGCGCATCCAAACCGGTGAACGACGGCAGATGATAATCCGAAAGGATGACGTCGAACGATTCGGCGTCCAGGGCCGCCTCCAGTTCCTCACGCGTTTTCACCTGTTTCACCTCCGCGTCCAGATTGTCCTGCTCAATCATGGAACGGACCAACTCGGCAAAATCCGGTTCGTCTTCCAGATGGAGGATGTGCAACCGTTTATTCATCTTTTCCCACTATCTCACTTTTGAATCATTTATCAAAACGCAGCAGTCGCAGTGCCAGTAATATCCCCAAAGATGCTGTCATTTCAGGCTCAAAAGCCTTGAAACGAGCGGCTTTCGTCGTTGACATTGGCCCGGATTTGATTATCGTTCCGGCCCTTTAATCGAAACGAACTATGCCGAACACGACCTCTGCCGAACGCCGGATGCGCAACAGCCAGCGCAAGCACCTGCATAATCTCAGCGTCAAATCGCGCCTGCGCCGCCTCGAAAAAAATTACCGCGCGCTGCTGGCCTCGGGCAAAAAAGGCGAGGCCGTCAAACTGCTGCCCGGCGTCAACTCGGCCTACGACAAGGCCGTCAAGTTCGGCGTGTTGCACCGCTCCGCCGCCAACCGCAAGAAATCCCGTTTGTCCGTCGCGCTCAACCGCGCGGCGTAAACCGTTTCGATTTCCACAACCCCATTTTCGCCAGCCGGAACGCCAGCGCCGTGCCCAGGCACCCGAAGCCGTATTTCAAGCTCCGGCGGAAATTGATGGAAGACGCCTCGGGGAAATACTTCGTCGGGCAGCTCACCTCGCCAATCGTAAACCCATGCCAGAGAATTTGCGCGAGCATCTGGTTGTCGAAAACAAAGTCGTCGGAGTTTTCGGCCAACGGGAGCGTCTCCAGAATTTCCCGTGAGAACGCCCGGTAACCGGTGTGGTATTCCGAAAGTTTCGCGCCGAATAAAATATTTTCGGCGAGGGTGAGCAGGCGGTTCGACACGTATTTCCACAACGGCATTCCGCCCTTCAGCGCGTAGCCGCCCAAAATGCGGCTGCCCAGCACGCAGGGATGCAGCCCGTTGGCGATGATTGAGGCCATTGCCGGAATCAGCCTGGGTGTGTATTGATAATCCGGGTGCAGCATGATGACGATGTCCGCACCCATTCCCAGCGCGAGCCGGTAACAGGTTTTTTGATTGCCACCATAGCCCGTGTTTTGCTTGTGCACATAAACCTGCATCCCCTCGAGCGACCGCGCCACAGCCACCGTGTCGTCGCGGCTGCGGTCGTCCACAAGAATGATTTCGTCCACGATCCCCTGCTCGCGCACCTCGTCGTAAGTCCGGCGCAATGTTTGCGCCGCGTTATAGGCCGGCATCACCACGACAATTTTTTTTCCGCGATACATTTCGGCTTCCGGATTTTCGCCCCGCATCCTGCCCGAACCGGGCGGCGCGCGGAAACAAAAAAGCAAACCATACGCCAAAAACCCGCTTGCTACCCCAGTCACATTAACCTATCTTGCCCATCAGTGAACAAAAGGGTCACAGCGTATAGAGTCATTGAAGGCGAGTGCGCCGGCCCGGCGGTGTGTCCGTTGAGCCGGGTCAAGGCCGGCACCACCGTTTGCATCAAGGAATTGGCCGCGTCGCCGGAAGTGCGCGACCGGTTGCGCGAGCTTGGCCTCGGCGAGGAGCAGCGCATCAAACTGTTGAGCAGCGAAGCCAACGTCATCTGCCAGGTTTGCAACGCCCGCCTCGCCTTGAGCGAAAAACTGGCCAGGGCGATTTTGGTCGAGCCGTTGCCCTCCCCCGCCGCCGCTTGAAATTTTCCATGATTGCCGCTCCCCAGCCGCTCAGTTCGGTTGCCGTGGGCACGACGGCGACGGTTGCCGAAATCAATCTCCCGCCCGAAAGCCGCCCGCGCCTGATGGAAATGGGCCTGCTCGTCGGCACCACGGTCGAACTCGTCCGCTTCGCCCCGCTCGGCGACCCGGTTGAAATCAAGGTCCGCGGCTACAATCTCACGCTCCGGAAAAACGAGGCGGAGCAGATTCTCGTAAACGTGGCAGGTGGCAATAAAGTGCCGAGTGACAGGTGACAAGTCCCGGTCGCCAAGCATTTGTTTAAAATGGATTTGCCCCAACCAACCAGCACTCCGCCGGGAAAAAAGCTGGACGATCTGCCGCATTCTGAATCCCGTCACGTGTCGCCCGCCGCCCGTCGCCCCTATGTCATCCTGACGGGCAACCCGAACTCCGGCAAAACGACCTTGTTCAACGCGTTGACGGGCCTCCGCGCGAAAGTCGGCAACTACGCCGGCGTGACCGTCGAGCGCAAGGAAGGCCGGTTGCTCGGCGCTCCGGCCAGGATGAACGTTCGCGTTCTCGATTTGCCCGGCACGTATAGCCTCAGCCCCAATTCACTTGACGAGCAGATTTCGCGCGACGTGCTGATGCATCGTCTGCCCGAACTGCCGCCGCCTGATTTGATTGTCGTCGTCGTGGACGGCTCGAACCTGCAACGGAACCTTTATTACACCACGCAGGTTGTCGAGCTGGGCCATCCAACCATCATCGCGTTGAACATGGTGGACGTGGCGGAAAACAACGGTCATCGCATTGACGAAAAAAAACTCTCCGGGGCGCTCGGCGTGCCGGTGATGCCGGTCGTCGCCAGCACCGGCGCGGGCGTGCCGGAGTTGCGCGCGAAAATCATCGCGACCCTTCAGAGCAACACCGAAATAAAACCAAAATTGTTCTGCCAATTGCCCGGATTGTTTCGGATTGAAGCGACCGGGCTGGCCGATTTGCTGGCGGAAACTTTCAAGGAACGACGGTTGCAGGCCACCGCGGAGGCGTTGCTGCTGCTCAGCAACGAAAAGGCGCTGGCGTCGAGCAGGGAGCATTATCCGCAAAAAATCCAGGACGCCGTGACGACCGCGCGAAAGCGGCTGGAAGCGCACCGGATTGACTGGCGCGGCGCGCCGATTGAGTGGCGTTACGCGCGGATTGCAGAAATCCAGCAGGCCGCCACCAACGAACTCGCGCCACCCGGCGAGACGTTGAGCGACAAAATGGATCGCGTGCTGACGCATAAAATCTGGGGCACGCTGATTTTCATCGGGCTGATGACGCTGATGTTCCAGAGCATTTTCAGCTTCGCCAAAATTCCGATGGACGCCCTGCAGGCCATCGTTAATTGGGCGGCCACAATGGTTGGAAAATTGATTCCGCCCGGCGATTTGAATGATTTGCTGGTCAATGGAGCCATTGCCGGCGTCGGCGCGGTGATTGTTTTTTTGCCGCAAATTCTGCTGCTGTTTTTGTTCATCGGCTTTTTGGAGGACACCGGTTACATGGCGCGCGCGGCGTTTTTGATGGACCGGCTGATGAGCAAGGTGGGGCTGCACGGCAAAAGTTTCATCCCGATGCTGAGTTCGTATGCGTGCGCGATTCCCGGCATCATGGCCACACGCACGATTGAAAATCCGAAGGACCGGCTGGTGACGATTCTGGTCGCGCCGCTGATGAGTTGTTCGGCACGGTTGCCGGTTTATACGCTGCTCATCGCGGCGTGCATTCCGGACATCAGAATTCTCGGTTTCCTCAAACTGCAAGGTCTGACGATGCTGGCGATGTATCTGCTCGGCACGGTCGTGGCGCTGCTGATGGCGTGGCTGTTCAAAAAAACGCTGCTCAGGGGCGAAACCCCGATGCTCATCATGGAGTTGCCGCCCTAAAAACGACCGCTGCTGCGCGTCGTGCTGCGGCACATGTGGGATCGCTCGAAACTTTTTGTGAAGCGCGCGGGCACGGTGATTCTGGGCGTGACCATTCTGCTCTGGTTTCTGGCGACGTATCCGAGAACCGAAAACGGGGTGATGGGGAACGGGAGTGGTGGCATGATGGAAAAACAAACTGCGCAGCACTCCAACCCTCCCTCTTCGGCTGAACTCGCAGGCGAACAATTGCGAAACAGTTTTGCCGGACGGATGGGTCGCGCGATTGAACCGGTCATCGCGCCGCTGGGTTTTGACTGGAAGATGGGCATCGGGATTATTTCGTCGTTTGCGGCGCGAGAGGTTTTCGTGAGCACGATGTCCACGGTCTATAACGTCGGCAGCGGCGACGAGTCCGAATCGGGCAAAAAGGCGCTGGTGCAAACGTTGCGGGTGCAAACGCGGCCGGACGGCTCGCCGCTCTACACGCCGTTGCTGGCAATCACGTTGATGGTGTTTTACGTCTTCGCGTTGCAATGTGCCAGCACGGTGGCGGTGGTGCGGCGCGAGACGAATTCCTGGAAGTGGCCGCTGTTCCAATGGCTTTACATGGGCGTGCTGGCGTGGGTTCTGGCCTTTGTCACTTATCAGGGCGGGCGCTGGCTGGGCTGGAATTGAGTTGTAACCGTGGTTTAAAGCTGCGCTTGAACACAGCTAAAAGCTTGTGTTAGCCTGCATTTGTTGTCCCCGTTGAATATTTTTATACAAATTTCACGCAAGCGGTGTCTATGCAATGAAACCGTGAACGGCGACGAATCATCGGATTGGAGCGAAAAGCTCTACGAATCGAAGGCGGCGGAGTTGATTCTCTATGGCCGCGCCCTGGGTTTGAGCCACGCCGAGGCGGAGGACGTGCTGCAGGAAACCTTCCTGGCACTGATGCAAAGGCCGCAACCGCCGCTGCAGGTGGAGCATTATTGCATGCGCAGTTTCCGGAACCGCGCGCTGAATTACCGGCGGTCGCTGTGGCGGCGGCTGACGCGCGAACTGGAATCGCGGCGATGGTTTGAAAAATCCGCGGGGGAAAATCCGGCGGAGCGCGCGGCGATGTGTTGTCTGGCCGGATTACCGGTGGAACAGCGCGAAGTGATTGTGTTGAAAATCTGGCACCGATGCACGTTCGAGGAAATTGGCCAACTGCTGGAAACCCCGCCCAACACTATCGCGGGCCGATACCGCTACGGTTTGCAGAAAATAAAACTCCAACTGGAAGGAGCAGCTTATGAAAGAGATGAATTTACCGGAGACTCAGTTGCGTTCCTGGCAGCCGCGCCGCCCGTCGGCGGGGCTTAAGCGGCGCATTTTTTCCGCCCAACCCGGCACACCGACGGCCGCAGCCTTTCTGGGCTGGCTTGCGCCGGTAACCGCTTGCGCATTGCTCACCCTGCTGGTTTTCAATCCGGCCAACAGCCTGCCCAGCAGCTCAACCAGCCGGGGAGCGATGATTGCGATGGTTTTAAGCAACCAGAATTATGCGGCGTATGCGCCGGATGGTTCCCAAAATGTGCAAAACCGTCTGTCCAGCGTCACTTTAGATTGGACAAACCGCGGCGTTTCCACTTCTACTATCCGTTTGACACCGTTCGCCAAACCGAACGACTAACACCAAAATGGAAAAGCAGAAACCGACCAACGGCACGGGCAAAGGCAAGGCTGCCAAGCCGGCCTCCACCGGTAAAGCTCCCGCGCCGCTGCCCGTGGCCCCGCTGTTTCGCCGAATTGACTGGATAGTGCTGGGCATTGTCTTCGCGGTAATGTGGATCATTTATTTGCTGACGCTGGCCCCGGAGTTGACACTGGAGGATTCCGGTGAATTATGCACCGGCTCGTACTATGCCGGCATTCCGCACCCGCCGGGCTATCCGTTCTGGGCGATTTACAGTTGGTTTTGGACGGCCATCCTGCCGATGGGCAACGTCGCCTGGCGCGTGGAGGTGGGGGAATCGTTCGCCATGGCGATGGGGTGCGGCATGCTCGCCCTGATGGTTTCGCGCGGCAGCAGCATGCTCATCGAAGGCATTGAAGAATTGAAGGGCATCACCGGCAAATGGGAGGGCGCCATTTGCATGGTTTCCGGATTTGTTGCGGGCATGATGGTGGGGCTGGATGGTTTCGTGTGGAGCGAGTCGGTGGCCATCAACCGCATTTCCCTCTTTGCCGTGCCGTGGCTGATTTTGGTGTTGCTTTGCCTGATGCGCTGGATGTATGCCCCGCATCAGAAGCGTTACCTCTATCTCGCGATGTTCTTCTATGGCATTTGCGCCACCATTCATCAGACCCTGCTGCTCAGCGCCGTGGGCGTTGAAGTCGCCGTCGCCACCGCCCAACCGCGTCTTGGTCGCGACCTGTTTCTCACCAACAGCGTCCTTTATTTGATCGGGCTTTACGCGATGAGCACCCATTCCATCCCCGCGCTCAATAACATGGCTTCGATCGAAAATGCCATTTTCCACGTTGTGGGGGTTGGCTCATTTGCCGCCTGGAATTGGCTCTATTTGAAACCGTGGGTTGAAAGCAAACGCGTAAAAGACGCATGGCTGCGAATCATATTTTGGGGGACGGCGGCAATTGTCTGTCTTTTTTTGCTATACTTTTTCTTGATGGCGCTTTCCAAACCGGCGTCGAGTGCCAGTCCGGAGTCTTTGGGGAGCGTTGTTCATGCACAAATCCAGCAAATTGGCTGGCAACTGATCAAATGCGGTATTGTGCTTTACGGAGTGGCTTTGATTGTCTGCTCACTGCTCAGCATCTGGCTGGGCATTGAAACCCGGGAATTGGGCCGAGAATGGAAAGCCGTCATTTTCATGGGACTCCTGTGGATTCTCGGCGTTTCGTTTTATTTCTACGAGCCAATTTCCGGCATGACCGTTCCCCCCATGCAATGGGGATATCCGCGCACCGTGGAAGGCTTTTTTCACGCGTTGAGCCGCGGCCAATACGAAACCACCCAGGGAACGGACATCTTCCAGGACCCGGTCCGCTTTGTGAACCAACTTTGGTATATCGTCCAGGGCCTTTCCGAGTCATTTAGCTGGGTCTTCATGTTTGTCGGGGTGCTGCCCTTTTTGTTTTTGTTCAAAATGCACAAGCGGGAGCGTTCCTGGATTATCGGCCTGACCGCCATCTATTTCTGTCTCGCCGTGCTTCTGGTCAACCTTCTGAATGTGGGTTTGGAACGCTCTTCAGCGGACCTCAACAAGGTATTCTTCACCGCCTCACATGCGCTGTTCGCCATCATGATTGGTTACGGGGTGACGTTGATGGCCGCCTACATGGCCACGCATTATGCCAAATTCCGGTTTTGGGGAATGATTGGCGGGGCGGGTGCCATCATTCTGGCCTTGTATTGTCTTGCCGCCGCGGCAGCCAAACTTTACGTCGGCCCGGGCGGTGAAGCCACTTCCATCCTGTCCCAACTGCCGCATCTGGTCGTCCAAGCTTTTGCCAGGAATCAATACGGCCTCCCCATTATTGCCAATCTCATTTTGGTCGCGATGCCGATTATTTTCATCATCTCGCTGCTGATTTATCGCAACCGCGGACCGGTCTTGATTCTGCTTGGCCTTTGTATGGTCATGCCGGTCTATTCCGGCCTGTCCCACTGGTACAAGAGCGAACAGCGCAATCACTGGTTCGGCTACTGGTTCGGACACGACATGTTCACACCGCCGTTCGGCATTTACCCGGAGATGACGCGCAATGCGATTTTGTTTGGCGGCACCGATCCCGGACGGTTTTGTCCCACCTACATCATCTTCTGCGAAAGCTTCATCCCGCATTCGTGCCAGCCGAAGGAAGATCAAAAATTCGACCGGCGTGACGTTTATATCATCACCCAAAACGCGCTCGCCGATGGCACGTATTTGGAATATCTCCGCTCGCAGTATTTCCGCAGCGCGCAACTCGATCCGCCGTTTTTCAGCCGGCTTTTCAGATACGGTGCAGCCGTGGCCGGCATCGGCGCTTCAGGCAGTGTCATCATGGATGGCATTGACGAGGGCAAAGGAAACACGGGAAATGCGTTAATTGAGGGCATCGCCAACCTGCTTGACAAAACCCTTGATAAACCCTTCACCGAACTGGGTGCGCAGGTTGAAAAACGCCGCCGGGCCGAGGGTGTTTATCCGCCGGTGGAAATCTACATCCCCTCGCCGGAGGATTTGCAGCAGTCCTATGATACGTATCGCGAGGACTTTCAGCGCCGGGCCGCACTCGGCCAACTCCAGCCGGGTGAAGGCGTTCAAACTGCGGGCAATCAGATGGCCATCAATGGCCAGATTTCGGTGATGAAGATCAACGGCCTGATCTGCAAAGTCATCTTTGACCATAATCCAACCAATGAATTTTTTGTCGAAGAAAGTTTCCCACTGGACTGGATGTATCCCTACGAGACACCGTTCGGCATCATCATGAAGATCAACCGTGATCCATTGCCGGAATTGTCCGACGACGTTTTCAAAAAGGACCACGCATTTTGGAGTGAATATTCCAAGCGCTTCATCGGCAATTGGATCACCTATGACACCAGCATCCAGCAAATCGCGGATTTTGCCGACAAAGTTTATTTGCACGGCAATTTCAGCGGCTTCACGGGCGACCGAAAATTCATCCGTGACGACGACGGGCAAAAGGCCTTCTCCAAATTGCGGAGCTCGCAAGCCGGCGTGTATGCCTGGCGCCTGGGCCCGCAATGTCCGCCCGAATACCGGCAAAAGACCGAGGCCGGGCAACGGGCGCTGATTCGTGAAACCGATTTTGCCTTCAAGCAAGCCTTTGCCTTCTGCCCCTACAGCCCCGAGGCCGTGTTCCGCTACGTCCAGTTCCTGGCCCAGTACAATCGCCTGGATGACGCCTTGATTGTTGCGAAAACCTATTTCAAGTTCGATCCCTACAATGGCTCGGCGGCTGACCTCGTCAAAAACCTCGAGGACATCAAAACACGGACCGCCGACCAAACCCAACTTGAAGCTCAAGTGCGGGGGATGGAGGCTGAAGTGCAAAATAACCCCACGAACTTCCAAAATATCCTCGAACTGGCGCGCTTTTATTATCAAACCCAGCAAACCAACCGCGCGGTTGAACTGCTCCGGAATGCCGTCGGACGGTTCGACCAGGCATTGGCCAATCCGAACCTCCGTTACCCGGACGTCTCCGCCATGGCCCAAATTGCCGCCCAGTTGGGCGACATGTCCAAACTCGACATTTTGCTCCAAAAACTCGTCAGCCTCGCCCCCGACCAGCCTGAACCGCGTTACGACCTCGCTGCGCTGGACGCCATTCTCGGCAAAACCTCCGAAGCGCTGCAAAATTTGCAGGCCTCACTCGACTTGAGCGCCAAACGGCTGGCGGCCAATCCTGCCGCCCGCGACCTCCTTGCCGAAGCCCGCAAAGACCCGCGCTTTGCCTCGCTGCGAAACCTGCCTGCTTTCCAAAAAGTTGTCCCGCCCGACTAGAATTTGAAATTCCAAACCTGAAATCTCAAATTGCCGGATACGTCCCAGTTGCCGACGCAAGGCTAATCCGTTAATTTGGCGGTTCGGAAACATTTTTTGCCGAAACCATCGCATGAAGAAAGCCGAGTCACACGCGCACAAACCTGAAAAGGCCGCTGAAACCCCAACCACCGCGACCGAACCGGCGGCGGCCAATCTTCCCGTCGCGGCGGAACTCACGCCGGAGCAACTCGAAGAACTCAAGGTGCGCGCGGCCAAGGCCGACGAACATTGGGACCGCCTCCTGCGCACCGCCGCCGATCTGGAAAATTTCAAGAAACGCGCCGCGCGCGAACGCATCGAGGCCGCGCAAGCCGCCGCCGCCGCGCTGATTCAAAAAATACTGCCTGTCCTTGACCACTTTGAAATGGCGCAGACCGCCACGCAAGCGGCGCAGGGCGACAAGCTCGCCTCGCTGCAAGCCGGTGTCGCGATGATTCAGCAGCAGCTCAAAAACACTCTCGCGGAGAGCGGACTGGAAGAAATTGACGCCAGCGGCAAACCCTTTGACCCGATGTGGCACGAAGCCGTCTCACAACAGGAAACCGCCGATGTCCCCGAAGGCCACGTCGTCCAGCAGCTCCGCAAGGGCTACAAGCTCCGCGACCGCCTGCTGAGACCGGCGACGGTGATTGTTGCGAAAAAACCCGCGGCCAATCCGTGATGCGAAATTCGCAACCCGAAATTTCCCAATGTCCAAGCGCGATTATTACGAAATCCTCGGTGTGAGCCGCGACGCGGAGGCCGGCGAAATCAAGAAGGCCTACCGCAAGCTCGCCCTGAAATATCACCCGGACAAAAATCCGGGCGAAAAGACCGCGGAGGAAAAATTCAAGGAACTCAGCGAAGCCTACGAAGTGTTGAACGACCTGCAGAAACGCGCCGCCTACGACCAGTTCGGCCATGCCGCGTTCGATCCGCGGGCGCGCGCCAGCCGCGCCGGCGGATTCGCCGGCGGCTTTCACGATCCTTTTGAAATTTTCCGCGAAGTCTTCGGCGGCAGTGGCAGCATTTTTGAAAGCGTCTTTGGCGGCGGCCAGGACCCCTCACAACCGCAACGCGGCGACGATCTGCGTTATGATTTGGAAATCACCCTCGAAGAGGCCGCGCTGGGATGCGAACAGGAAATTTCCATCTCCAAACTCGACCGCTGCGATGTGTGCGGCGGTTCCGGCATGGAACACGGCTCGAAAATGCGGACCTGCACGACCTGCGGGGGGCGCGGACAGGTCATCACCTCGCGCGGCATCTTCAGCATCGCGCAAACGTGTCCGCACTGCAAAGGCGCAGGGCGCATTTTGGAGAAACCGTGCAAATCCTGCCACGGCGAGGGGCGGCACGAGCGCGGCTCAAAAATTAAACTCCGCATTCCGCCCGGTGTGGACGCAGGTTCGCGTCTGCGCTCGTCCGGCAACGGCGAGGCCGGTTTCCGCGGCGGGTCGCCCGGCGATTTGTATGTCGTGCTGCACATCAAAACACATGAATTTTTCCAGCGCGACGGCGATGATTTGCTGTGCGAAGTGCCGGTGAGCTTCGCTCAGGCCGCGCTCGGCTCGGAAATCGAGGTGCCGACGCTCGACGGCAAGGCGACGATTAAAATCCCCGCCGGCACGCAATCGGGCGCGGCCTTCCGCGTCAAGGGCAAGGGCGTGAAGAATCTCCAGGGCTACGGCCACGGCGATTTGCACGTGCGCATCCAGGTCGAAGTGCCGGCGCGCCTGACCCCGGCGCAGAAAGCGAAGTTGCAGGAATTTGCCGACCTTTGTGATGAAAACGTCAACCCCATGAGCAAAGGTTTCTTCGAAAAAGCCAAAAAACTTTTCCAGTAGAAATTGACGATTTACGATCGACGCACCGCCACGGGTCAGTGCGTAAATCGTAAATCTGAAATCGTATATTCAAATGCACCGCTTTTATCTGCCGCCCGAACGCTGTGCGGGAAACACGCTGCGGCTCGACGGACGCGAGGCGCATCACGCGTTGCACGTGCTGCGTGTCAAGCGCGGTGAACAAATCATGGTACTGGACGGCGCCGGCAATGAATTTCTGTGCGCCATCGGAAACTGCGCGCGCAATGTCGTCGAACTTTCCGTGTCGCTGAAAAATTTCACGCCGCCCCCACCCTGCTCCATCACGTTGCTACAGGCCGTCCCCAAGGGAAAAATCATCGAGTCCATCATCCAAAAATCCGTCGAACTAGGCGCGCATCGCATTGTGCCGCTGCTGACCGAACACGTCGTGGCGCAACTCGATCCCGCATCGCGGGACGCGGAATACAAGCGCGAGAAATGGCAGCAAGTGGCCATTGAAGCCATCAAGCAGTGCGGCGCGGCGTGGCTGCCGAAAATCGAAGCGCCGACCACCATCAAAAAATTTCTGGCGCGGAAGGAAAAATTTGATTTGGCGCTCGTCGGTTCGCTCCAAACCGAACGCCGCCATCCGCGTGAATGCTTCCAGGAATTTCAGGCCAAGCCTGGACGTTTGCCGAAGACGGTCGGTGTTTGGATTGGACCGGAGGGCGATTTTACTTTGGACGAATTGCAAGCGATTCAAAATTCCGGCGCACAGCCGATTTCACTGGGCCGCCTGGTCCTGCGTGTCGAGACCGCGGCCGTTTATTGCCTTTCGATTCTGAATTATGAATTGAGTCGGTAAGACACGCCCTACCTTGACTGGACGAGCACACGGAAGGCTCGGCCAAGATGCTCGGGGTGCGTGAGGGTTTGAAATTGCCGCGTTTGCTTCGCACCCCATTCGCCAAAATTTTTATCCTTCGAGGCCTTCTCCAAAATCCGTGTCAGAAATTGCGCTTGCGTTAAAAAACTTTCGGTCGTCAGCCCGGCGGATTCACCGGCGGTTTGAATTGCGGAAAAATTGACGTGCGCCGTGAGGTCCTGCCCGCCAACGTTCGCCAAAAGGTCGTCCGTGGCGTGATGGCGAAAATACGCGCGGAGCGTGCCGCGCGTCCGGCCCGGCGAAAACAATTCGTCGCTGGTCAAACCGTAATCAATCGTCAGCAATCGTCCACGTTCCAAAATGTCCGCCGCTTCACGCCACCAGTTCCCGGCGGCGGGGCAGGTTTCGATGGTGTAACCGTCGGGAAGCACTTCACAAAGTGCGGGGTCTGGCGTCCGGGGTCTGGCGTCCGGGGTTGGAATTTTTGCCCAGATGAATTTTTCGCCTTCGAGCGCAACGCCCCACTCGAACCAAAGCTTTTGGACGGCGTCCCAGCCGAAACGGTGAACGGGCATGGCATCGAGAAGTTCGTTGGAGAAAATGATGCCGGAAATACTTTTCCCGTTGGAGAGTGATTTGGGCTCGACGGAGTCTCGCCCCACCAATTCTGAGAAGTTCGAAAACCAGCGAACGCGCGGTGCGAAATTTTTCAACGTCTCACTTTGCCACTCCCGCCGGCGCGCAGAGGGTTCGACGATGCAATATTCGATTTGCCCGAACAGTTTTGGTCGCGACCATTGCAGCCAGATCAAAATGTCCCTGGCCAGTTGGCCGTCATGCGCGCCCGCTTCGACGATCCGCACTTCGCACTCCTGCCGCGCCATAGCTTCCGAGCGAAGGCTGGTCGCGCTGCGCGCTTCCTCCAGCCATTCGGCGAATTGGAACGCCAGGAGTTGGCCGAAGAGTTCACCGGCACTGACGCTGGTGTAAAAATCGCCGCGGCGTCCGGGGCTGTCTTTTTCCGTTTCGTAATATCCAGAATTGGGACAGTAAAGAGCGAGTTCCATGAAGCGCGCGAAGGACAAAACACCGCATCCGGCAATTTCGCGGCGGATGATTTCGTCGGGTGTTTTCATGGCTTGCAGTCTGGCGCGGGTCTAGCTAGTGTTCCGATAACGGAAAAGATTTATGGCCAAGATAGATGCGTTTTTCAACCTGATGTTTGAACAGAAGGCGTCCGACTTGCACATGTCATGCGGAAACCCGCCCATGCTGCGCATCAACGGCGATCTTCAGCGCGTGGATTTCCCACCACTCGAAAACGACTCGCTCAAGACGATGCTTTACGAAATCGCGCCGGACTACAAGATCAAACAATTCGAGGAAACCGGTGACGTGGATTTCGGCTACGAGATTCCGAACATCTCGCGGTTCCGTGTCAACTTTTACAACGAGAAGAACGGCATCGGCGCGGCCTTCCGGCAAATTCCCAGCCGTGTGCTTTCGTTTGAAGATTTTGAAAAACTCGACGTGCCCCTGCCCCCGGTGCTCAAAAAATTTACCATGCTCAATCGCGGGCTGATCGTGGTCACCGGCCCGACCGGCTCCGGCAAATCCACCACGCTGGCGGCCATGGTGGATTACGCGAACCGGAACCGCAAAGACCACATCATCACGCTCGAAGACCCGATCGAATTCGTCCACGAAAGCAAAAACTGTCTGGTGTGTCATCGCGAAGTCGGCGTGCACACCAAGTCCTTTGCCTCGGGATTGCGCGGCGCGCTGCGCGAAGACCCGGACATCATTCTCGTCGGCGAAATGCGCGACCTGGAAACCATCGAACTGGCCATTACGGCGGCGGCCACCGGCCACCTGGTCTTCGGCACGCTGCACACGCAGAGCGCCTCCAAAACGGTGGACCGCATCATTGACGTTTTTCCCGCGGACCAGCAAAACAAAATCCGCCAGACGCTTTCCGAGGCATTGAAGGGTGTCGTGGCCCAGACGCTGTTCAAACGCACGGACAAAAAGGGCCGCGTGGCCGCGTTTGAAATCCTGGTCTTCAACACCGCCGTCGCCAACCTCGTGCGCGAAGGCAAAACGCATCAAATCCCCGGCATGATCCAGGTCGGCAAGAAGTCGGGCAACCAGCCGCTCGACGATCACATCATGGAGCACGTCCGAATGAAACGCATCTCACCGGAAGACGCCTATGACAAGGCGCTGGACCGGAAAAAATTCCGCGCTCTGCTTGCGCATCCGCCGGAAGAAGATGATGTCACCTGATTATGCGGCGACCCGAGTTGGATCAAATTTTGACGGTGATGCTGGCGTCGCAGCCCGAGGTTTCCGACGTTTTGTTCACAGTGGGCCGCCCGCCGCAGGTCGAGGCTTACGGTGAACTCAAGCCGGTGGTCCTCGATCCGCCGATTGACAAGCTCACGCCTTATCAAACCGAGACCATCGCGCTGAACATCATCGGCGATAATCTCTGGCAGGTTGAAGATTTGCTGCGCCATGGTTCGTGCGACGCCTCCTACGGGCTTTCGGACCAGGCCCGCTTCCGTGTCAACGTTTTCGCGCAGCGCGGAAACTATTCCATCGTCTGCCGCCAGCTTAATTCGATCATCCCGACGCTGGAAAAATTGAAGTTCCCGGACATTTTCAAGGAAATCCCGAAGGAAAAAACCGGTTTGATCCTCGTCACCGGCGCGACCGGCTCCGGCAAATCCACCTCGCTGGCCGCCATCCTCAACGAAATCAACCGCACCAAGCCGGTCCACATTGTCACGCTGGAAGACCCGATTGAATACGTTCATACGCACGACCAGGCCACCTTCAACCAGCGCGAACTGGGCATTGATTTTGATTCCTACGTCAACGGCCTGCGCGCCGCGTTGCGCCAGGCGCCAAAAGTGATTCTGGTCGGCGAGATGCGCGACCGCGAGACAGTGCGCATCGCGTTGAGCGCGGCGGAAACCGGCCATCTGGTGTTGAGCACGCTCCACACCATCAACGCGGGCGAAACCATCAATCGTATTCTGGGCATGTTCGAGACTGAAGAGCAGGAACAAATCCGCGTCCGGCTGGCCGATTCGTTGCGCTGGGTGGTCAGCCAGCGGCTCGTGCCCAAAATCAGCGGCGGGCGCTACGCCCTGCTCGAAATCATGGGCGCCAACCTCCGCACGCAGGAAACCATGCGCCTCGGCGAAAGCGAAGGCAAAACGTTTTACGAAATCATCGAGGCCAGCCATCCGTTCGGGTGGCGCACGTTCGATCACGCCTGCCTCGAAGCCTACGAACAAGGTTTCATCACGGAGGAAACCGCCATGCTTTATTGCACCAAACGCAGCGTTATTTCGCGCGGCCTTGACAACACCAAAAAGGGCCGCGGTGAAATCTCCGCCACCGCCGGCTCGTTGCGGATGAAATCAGCCCCCAGCGAAAGGCCGCCGGTCCTTAAACTCAAGTAATCAAATCACCATGAACGGCTCATTCGATTTCGTCAGCACCGCGGACAAGCCGGCCTTGATCGCCTTTTCCACTCCCGAATGGCTGGAGACGGCGAAAGGCGCCCTGGTGGAACTGGGCTACAAGGTTCATACCGCCGCCACGCACAGCGATTTCCTCGTGCGCTTCGGCCAGGTGCGTTATCAAGTCGTCATCCTCGAGGAACGGTTCGGCGCGAACAACATTGAGGAAAACCTCACGCTGAAGTCGCTGCAACAAATGCCCGTCGGCCAGCGCCGCTACGCCACCATCCTCCTGCTCGGCGACTCGTTTCAAACCTTTGTGCCGATGGAAGCTTTCAAACAAAGCGTCCACGCCGTCGTCAACAGCTCCGAGATGTTCCTGCTCAAGCAGCTCATTGAAAAAGCGGTCGCCGACAATGACGTTTTTCTCCACAGCTACCGCGACGTCCAAAATCGTGTTCACGAAAGTGACGGCCACTCG
>JBEKJN010000004.1:0-30397 GCA_050011235.1 Verrucomicrobiota bacterium
CTGTTTCCAATGCTTGGCTTTTTCAATGTTTATTTCTTCCGCTATTCATTCGTGGGTGATCATTTTCAGTATCTGGCCAGCCTCGGTCCCCTCGCGCTGGCGGCGGCCGTAATCACCACGGCGCTCGACCTTTTCAAAAAAGGAAGATCGTTCCTGAAACCGGCGCTGTGCGGGACACTGCTGCTGGTGCTGGGCGTGTTGACCTGGCAGCAATGCGGGACGTTTGCCAGCATGGAAACCCTCTGGCGGACGACGCTGGCCAGGAACCCGGATTGCTGGATGGCCCACAACAATCTGGGTCTTTTGCTTAAAAACCAGGGGCACATTGAAGAGGCAATTGAACATTACCATCAGGCCCTCCACATCGATCCGAACGCTTGGGACGCGCTGAACGATCTGGGTGTCGCCCTCGCCGCCGAAAGGCGGTTTGATGAAGCGATCAAGAACTATCGCAAGTCCCTCCAGATCGACCCGAACCGCTTCGCGGTGCAGAACAACCTGGGCCATGCCCTCGCCGCCGAAGGGCGGTTTGATGAAGCGATCGAGGACTATCGCAAGGCAATCCAGATCAATCCGAATTTCTCCGACGCGCTGAACAATCTGGGCAACGCCCTCGCCGCCAAGGGCCAATCTGATGAAGCGATCAAGAACTATTACAAGGCCATCCAGATCAACCCGAATTTCTCCGAAGCGCTGAACAATTTGGGTGTCGTCCTCGCCGATAAGGGTCGGTTCGATGAAGCGATCGAGAACTATCGCCAGGCCATCCAGATCAATCCGAACGATTGCAACGCGCTGGACAATCTGGGGGTCGCCCTCACCGCCAAGGGCCGGTTCGATGAAGCGATCGAGAACTATCGCCAGGCGATCCAGGTCAATTCAAACCGTCCCGAAACCTTCTTTCATTTGGGCATGACTCTTGATCAATTGGGTCGCACCCGGGAAGCGGTCGCCCAATACCGGGAGGCACTGAGATTAAATCCCAACCTGACCGGGCCGCTGAACAATCTGGCGTGGGTGCTGGCCGCCAGTCCCGATGACGAGCTACGCAATGGGGCCGAGGCGGTCCATTTGGCCCAACGCGCGTGTGAGCTGACTCATTATGGCGAACCCTTGTTCATCGGGACGCTGGCCGCCGCTTATGCCGAATCCGGCCGCTTCCCGGAAGCGGTGACCACGGCGGAAAAGGCGGAGCAGCTCGCAACCGATGCCGGGTTAAAAAAACTAGCCGAGGTAAACCGGCAACTGCTTGAGTTCTACCGCGCCGGCAAACCCTATCATGAATCTCCGCCGACAGCGTCATCATCTCTCCAAACGCCCTCACACCGCACGGAACAGTGATTTAAAAAGCACGACTCGACCGACCATCCCCTTTTCGCTTACGAGGCTAATGTTCACCATCTCGCCAGACGAGACATTGCAGCGCGGCGCGCTCGCTCAACCGCGCAAGGGGTGGGGAAAAGTCATCACGACTGGCCGCAAAGCGCGGCGTTAATCTTCTAAACCGTTGCAATCAATCAGTTGCAACTATTTGCTTCCGTCAACTGCATAATCCCAATTGTTTCAACTGGGAAAAGACTGATACATTCAATTCAAAAACATAACGCGGATTTGGACGACCATGAACACGAAAACGTCGAAAACCACACTAAAACCAATAGGATTCTCACGACCTAAGAAATCGGAGAATTTGGTGCCCGCGACAGGACTTGAACCTGTACGGTGTTACCCACTAGAACCTGAATCTAGCGCGTCTGCCAATTCCGCCACGCGGGCACACTGACTTGCGACCATTTTAATACGCGCCAGCGCGGGTGCGGGCAAGTCAAATTGCGGAGGTGGAAGGAAAATAAAAAACCGGCCAGTCGGTCGGGAAAGGGCAAAATCTAGCTTTCTTGGTTTGTTGAAAGAAGCGCCGTCAGTTTGAGTGCCGCACTAGGCGCAGTTTCTACGAAACAACGTTCCGGTCGGCCAGAATTTCCTGTTCTGCCGCGATGATGGAGTCGCGCATGGTTCCGGCGTCGGGCGCCTCGCGAAGCCGGTCGAGCAATTTGGTTTTCTGCACGATGAGGTACAGGCGGGCCAGGGTGTGCAAATGCAGCCGGTCATCCTGGCAGCAAATCAGGAAGAACAGATGCGTCGGTTGGCCGTCGAGCGCGCCTCCGCTCCGAAATTCAGTTCATGGTTTGAGGGTTGAAAGTTTTAGTCCGCCAGCACCAGGCCGAGTTTTTCGGGTGTGGTCTGGCCCGTGCACAGGCGCCACCCATCCACTCCAAAGCCCCGCGCCAAGGCCACGATCAGTTGTTTCTTGCGGCCGCCCAGGGTTTTGGGGTCGAGAATCTGTCCCCGCCACTTCTGACACAGCCGATACTGGGGTTGATACTTCAACCGCCGCCACGCCGCTTCGCACAGCGCCCATCTTAACCTGGGATTGCCGCATTTGGTCACGCTGCCCCGCTGTTGTCTTTGACCTGAACTGTGTTCGCTGGGACACGGGCCCAGGTAAGAGCCCACTTGCCGCCGATTTTGGAAGTGTGTCCAGTCCCCCACTTCCCGCGCCAGAATCTGTTCGGTCAATGCGCCCAGTCCCTTGGGGATGGGTTGCGTGCTGGCCGCTTCTATCCGGGCCGTCTGCACTCGCACCTGTTCGTGCAACGCCAGCGCCGCACTCCGCAACGGCGTCAATAATTCGATCAGCCACGCCGGCACCGGCAACACCGGCCAGTTCCGTTTCCCATACCATTTGCCCGTCAACCGGTAGCCGGATTGCAACCCCAGCCCGCGTCCCCGTTGCCCAATCATTTTCAAGTCCCGTCGCAGACTTTGCCGCAGCCGGCTTTCGCTGCGCTGGCGTTCCTGGGCTTCAGTGGGCACCCGCACCAGCGCCAGCGCGTGCGGATTGCCCGCCATGAACCGGTCCAACGCGTTCAACATCGCCCGCGCATCGGTGCGGTCGGTCTTGACCCGCTGAGGCTGGTCGTCCCAGTTCCGCAGTCGGATGACGTAATTGGTCACTCCCAACGCGGTCAGTTGCCGGTGCAGGACCTAGCCGAAGGGTCCGGCTTCATAGCACGAAACGATCTGCCAGCCTTGCGCGATTTGTTTCTCCACCCATTTCAGAAAGTCCTGAGGCCTGAAGCGCTGCGGCGGCTTAGGCGCCTGGCCATCGCACTGCATCGCCACCACGTGCTGGAGCAAATGCACGTCCAGCGCCAACTTCAGAACGCGGGGTGGAACAGGGTGATTTACCGGTTGCACAGCGGCAACCGCCGGAGTAGAACTTTGATTGTTATGCCTATGGGCAGACAATGTGGAACGCGTGTGCGCCCCGTGTCTGCCCTCATGTTTTCTAGGGCACTCGGTCGTAGGACAGCTGTCCTGCCAGTCTCATTCTTTTCCGATTTTGGAGACAGGCTGGAAGCCTGTCCTACGTTGGCGGCAGATTTTTTCGCCATGCATCGAAGACTAAAACAGGTGTTGGTTGCGGTCAATCTGTGTTCATCCGTGGCTGAATCGCTGCCATTTACATTCTCCCGCGCCACTGTTAAAACTTTCTTGTGTTCAACGATGCCGCCATCTGGAAAGCTCTCAATTCGCCGCGCCGGTTGTTTCTGATTGCCGGGCCGTGCGTGATTGAAAATGAAAAGCTGTGCCTGCAAGTCGCGGCTTCGCTCAAGAAAACCTGCGCGCAGCTCGGCATCTTTTACGTCTTCAAGGCCAGCTTCGACAAGGCCAACCGCACGTCGGCCAAGTCCTTTCGCGGGCCGGGCCTCGACGAAGGCTTGCGCGTGCTCGCCAAGGTCCGCGAGCAACTTGGCGTACCAGTGCTCACGGACATTCATTCTGAAACCCAGGCCGCCATCGCGGGCGAGGTCGTGGACATCCTGCAAATTCCGGCGTTTCTCTGCCGCCAGACGGATTTGATTGAGGCCGCCGTGGCCACCGGCCAGATCGTGAATCTGAAAAAGGGCCAGTTCCTTTCGCCGGCGGAAATGGGGCAGGTCGTGGAGAAGGCCAGACGCGCAGGCGCAAAAAAAATCCTGCTCACCGAGCGCGGCACGACCTTCGGCTACAACAATCTCGTGGCCGACATGCGCTCAATTCCGATGATGAAACGATTTGATTTCCCGGTGGTGTTCGACGCGACGCATTCGGTGCAGTTGCCGGGCGGCGGCGGCGACAAATCGTCCGGCCAGCGTGAATTTGCGCCCGTGCTCGCCCGCGCCGCGCTCGCCGCCGGGGCAAACGGCCTGTTCATCGAAACGCATCCGCAGCCCGACCGCGCGTTGAGCGACGGCCCGAACATGATTCCGCTGCCCGAAATGCCGGCGCTTTTGCGGGGGCTGTTGAAAGTGTTCAAAGCGGTGACAGAATGAACATCGAACATCGAACATCGAACATCGAACGTCGAACCAGCATGGGTGGGAACGTTCATTCGGTGTTCGGTGTTTTTATTTCTTGATTCCCATGCCGGCACGGATTTCTCCACAACTTCGTTCCCGCCTGAAATGCGTGAAGTTGTTCCTTTGCGACGTGGACGGCGTGATGACCGACGGCGCGGTGTTCATCGGCGGTGCGCGCGAAATCAAACGCTTCAACATCCGCGATGGTCTCGGCCTGGTGTTTCTGCGCCGGGCCGGCTTCAAAGTTGGCTGGGTTTCGGCGCGGCCATCGGCCGTGACGGAATTGCGCGCGGTCGAGTTGAAAATTGATTTTCTCGTCCAGCAAACCGACCGGCTCGGCAAGAGCAGCGCGGTCAAAAAACTTTTACGGCGGGCAAACTTGGATTGGGACGCCGTTTGTTTTGTGGGCGACGATGTGGTGGATTTGGGGCCGCTGCGGCGCGCCGGTTTGGCGGTGGCGGTGGCCGATGCACGGCCGGAAGTGAAGGCGGCGGCGCATTATGTGACGCGCGCGCCGGGCGGCCACGGCGCGATCCGTGAAGTCGCGGAAATGATTTTGCAGGCGCAGGGGAAATGGGATTCAATCGTCGCGCATTACCAAAAGTGACAGGTGACGTGTGACACGTGACAGGAAAAAAGCAAACGCGCGACGCATGACGATTTCCGTCACCCGCCACCCGTCACTCGCCACCTGGCTTTTGGCCGCTGGCACGATTTTGTTTTTTGCCGTTCCGAACGGGCGCACGCAACTAAATGGCGTCCAGCACGCGAGCGATTTCACGTCGGTCGAATACTTTGAACCACCGCACCAGCAACAGATGAAATCGCGGTTGTCGGGCGCGGAAGCGCAGCCGCAGGCCGGCGGGCTGCTGCTCATCAAGCAACTGAAACTGGAAATGTTCAACGTGGACGGAAGGACGGAAATGATTGTGAACGCGCCGGAGTGCGTTTATGACACGTTTAACGGCACGGCCAGTTCGCCGGGGCATCTGCAGTTGCAGACGGGCGATGGCAAATTCCGCGTCGAGGGCGAAGGTTTTTTGTGGCGGCAAACGAATTCCTTCCTCACCATCTCGAATTCGGTGCGGACGGTGATTGAAGGCATGCCGGCATTGCCCGCTTCCGGCCAAGGCGCCGGAAAATGAAGTTGATTGTGAAAAACATTTGTCTCATTGCATTGATGGCCATGACCGCCGGAACCCGGTTGAACGCACAAACGAACACCAACGCCGCGCTGGAATTTTCGCACGAGCCGACGCGGATTGATTCGGAAAGCGCGAACCTGGATTTAACCGGGCACAAGGTGGTTTACCGCGGCCACGTCCGCGTGGACGACCCGCAAATGAAACTGGCCTGCCAGTGGCTTACCGTTGATTTACCGGAGCCGGGTGGACGCGTGGATCACATCGTAGCCGAGACGAACGTGGTGATGAATTTCGTGGACGCACGCGGCAACCCGGCACGCGCGACCGGCAGCCGGGCGGTCTATTCATACCAGGTGCACAACGGCATGACGAACGAAACGATCACGCTCACCGGCAATCCTGAAATTGACACCGCGGACGCCCAATCCAAAGGCGATGTGATTGTCTGGGATCGCATCAGCAACCAGCTTCGCTTCATCAATCCGAAAATCATTTCGCGCCAAAATCTGGACGGCACCCTGGGGGGAACGAATCGGCCGCCGGCAAAAACCAATCCACCGGCGGGAACCATCGGGAACGCGGGTGGAACGATTCCGAATCAGCCCTGATGTTTTATGGAAACGACCGCGCCACCATCAAACGGCCTGCTGCTCGCCACGGAAAAACTGGTGAAAGAGTATCACCACCGCCGCGTGGTGGACGACGTTTCGGTGAGCGTGAGCGCGGGTGAAATCGTCGGACTGCTCGGCCCGAACGGCGCGGGCAAGACGACCACATTCAACATAATCGTCGGCATCGTGAAGCCGGACGCGGGCGTGGTGAAATTCGCCACGCGCAACGTCACGCGGCTGCCGATGCACCGGCGCGCGCGGCTGGGCATCGGCTATTTAACGCAGGAGCCGTCGGTGTTCCGCAAACTCACGGTCGAGGAAAACATTCTGGCGATTCTTGAAACGTGCAAACTGTCGCGCGACGAACGGACGGTGCGTTTGAAATATTTGCTCGAGGAACTGGATTTGACGCCGGTGGCCCGGAACAAGGCCTACACGTTGAGCGGCGGCGAGAAGCGACGGCTGGAAATCACCCGCGCCCTGGTGACGAGCCCGAAATTGATGCTGCTGGACGAGCCGTTCAGCGGCATTGACCCGATTGCGGTTTATGAGGTGCAAAAGATCATCCGGCGTTTGAAGGAGCGCGGGCTGGGCATTTTGGTGACCGACCACAACGTGCGCGAGACCTTGAAATTGATTGACCGCGGCTACATCATCCACAAGGGACAGGTGCTGGTGGAAGGCACGTCCGAGTTTTTGGCGAATGACCCGAAGGCGCGCGAGATTTACCTGGGGCCGGAGTTTAATTTATGAAATTGAGAGCAGGATTACGATTAAGATTATGATCAAGAAATCGCCAAAACCGTTCGTCTCCTTTTCCTAATCGTAATCTCCAATAACCATGCAACACGAGACCGTCACCGTTGACCAATTTTACAAGGAACACGCCGACGCGCTGCAGATGAAGCTCGTCGCCGGCGCGGCGAACCTGAGGCGCGCCATCCGTGAGCCGACCGTCAACCGGCCCGGCCTCGCGTTGAGCGGGTTCACGCAATACTTTGCCTACAAGCGCGTGCAGGTCATGGGCAACGCAGAGGTGTATTACCTGCGTTCCCTCACGAAAAGACAACGGGAGGCGCGTTACGCCTATTTGTTCGCCTGCAAAATCCCATGCGTCGTCTTCAGCCGCGGTTTCCGTCCCGACGCGGAATTTCTCAAGGCGGCCGCGGACGCGAACGTGCCGATTTTCCAAAGCCCGCTGGTGACGATGAAATTCATCAATGCCGCGACGTTGAAACTCGAAACCATGTTCGCGCCGCGCGGCACCGAACTGGGCAGCATGGTGGACATCCTCGGCGTAGGCGTCATCATTCGCGGCGAGAGCGGCATCGGCAAAAGCGAGGCCGTCCTCGCGCTCATCGAACGCGGTTACAGCCTCGTCGCCGATGATGTCGTCAAGGTCACGCTCGTGGACGGCCACGACGTGGCTTGCACCAGCGCGGAACTCACCCGCAATCACATGGAGGTGCGCGGCATCGGCATCATCAACGTCGCCGCCATGTTCGGTGTCAAAAGCATTCGCAAGGACAAAAACCTCAACCTGGTCGTCACCCTCAAACCGTGGGACGACGTCCGGGAAGTGGACCGCGTCGGCATGGAACAGGAATTCGTGAAGGTCCTGGGCGTGGACATTCCGCACGTCATCATTCCCGTCCGGCCCGGACGCGACCTCGCACGGCTCATTGAAGTCGCCGCATTCCAGATCAAGTTGAAAATGTCCGGTCAGAATGCCGCGCAGGAATTGAACCAGCGTCTCATCGCGCAAATGTCGCCCGACACGCCGCCGCCGAAGTAATGGTAAATTTGAGTGGCGCAATCCCGCGGCGGCAATTAGAGTCACCGTGAGCAGACCGATGAGCGCGAAAAAACCGCCGGATGGCGGGGCCATCACCAAAGAGTTGACCATCGTGAACAAGCTGGGCATTCACGCCCGGCCCGCCGCGCTTTTCGTCAAGACCGCCAACCGGTTTGTCTGCGACATTTTTGTCGAAAAGGACGGCGAAAAAATCAACGGCAAAAGCATCATGGGCTTGATGATGCTCGCCGCCGGGCCCGGGAGCAAATTAATCATCCACGCCCACGGCGCTGACGCGCTGCAAGCCATCGCCGAACTCGAAGCCCTCGTCAAACGGAAATTTGACGAGGAATGAAGAGCTCGCCACATTCTGCAAAAGTGGAACTCATTGAGCCTTGCGAGGTTCTAGAGGCGGCTTATCGCTCGTTCGTCAATGAGTTCCTTGAAAGGAAGGAGCCGCTGATTCCCGCCGTTTTGGAATATGACGCGCGTGATTTTGGAGCTCTGATTCGTCGTTTTCGCGAGGATGCGGCGGGAATTGGCTTGCCGGAAGGATATGTGCCAGCCTCGTGCTTTTGGCTGATTGACCAGCACAAAACTTTGGTGGGAGTTGCACATCTCAGGCATTCGCTGAATGCGGCGCTCTCGTACGAAGGCGGACACATCGGTTACGGTATTCGCCCTACGCAGAGAAACAAAGGATATGGCAAGATAATGCTGAAACTTTTGTTGGAACGCGCGGAAGCGCGAGGCATAACCAAGATCCTGTTGACATGCGACAAGGCAAATGTGGCGTCGGGGCGGGTGATACAAAGCAACGGCGGCAGACTTGACTCCGAAGTTCCTCGCAAAGACGGAAAAGGCATAACATAGAGATATTGGATCAACATTGGGTGATTGAAAGCTTCTCAACTTTGGACTTTGAACTTTGAGCTTTGGACTTTAGCTTGCCCGCATGGCATCCGTTGAAATTGACGTGAAATATGTCGCGCACTTGGCGCGCCTCGCACTCACGCCCGACGAAGAAAAGAAACTCGCCAGCCAGCTTGGCAACATCCTCGGCTACATCGAAAAGTTGAAGGAGCTCGACGTGGCCGGCGTCGAGCCGACCGCCCATGCCGTGCCAATGGTCAACGTGACGCGCCCCGACGCAATCCGCCCGTCGCTCCCGCACGACGACGCCCTGCGCAATGCGCCCGCCAAGGCCAACGGCCTGTTCATCGTGCCGAAAATTGTGGAATAAAATCCGCGCAATCCGGGATTAGATGCTGAATCAACTCACCATTTCCGAACTCGCCGCCAGGCTCGCCAAACACGAAGTTTCTGCGCGCGAGGTGATGCAGTCCTGCCTCGACCAGATCGCCCGCGTGGACGGAAAGATTCACGCCTTCATCAGCCACAACGGCGCCGACGCACTTGCGCAGGCCGAAGCTGCCGACAAATTGCTTGCTCAAGGTGGCGGTAATGCAAGCCGCCCGCTCCTCGGCGTGCCGGTGGCCATCAAGGACGTCATCGCCGTCAAAAACCAGCCGCTCAATTGCGGCTCGAAAATCCTCGGCAAATTCATCTCGCCCTACGACGCGACGGTCATTGAAAAATTGAAGGCGGCGGGCGCAATCGTTTTTGGCCGGTTGAACATGGACGAATTTGCGATGGGCAGTTCGACGGAAAATTCCGCGTTCGGCATCACGCGCAATCCGTGGGACACGACGCGGATTCCGGGCGGTTCATCCGGCGGCTCGGCGGCGGCGGTCGTGGCGGACGAGACGATTACCGCACTCGGCTCGGACACGGGTGGCTCGATCCGCCAGCCGGCGGCACTGTGCGGTTGCGTCGGCTTGAAACCGACTTATGGCCGCGTCTCGCGTTACGGCCTCGTCGCGTTCGCGTCATCACTTGATCAAATCGGCACGTTCGCCAAAAACGTCCGGGACGCGGCAACGATGCTCGGCGTGATTGGCGGACACGATGCGCGCGATTCGACGAGCTTACCGCAGCTCGTTCCGGATTACGCCGAGGCGCTCGACGGAAAAATCAAAGGGCTGAAACTTGGTCTGCCGAAGGAATACATGATCGGCGGTCTCGACGCGGAGGTGAAAACAGCGGTGGACGCGGCGGTGAAACAATTTGAAAAGCTGGGCGCGGAGATTGTGGAAATTTCCCTGCCGCACACGGACTATGCCGTGGCGACTTATTACATCATTGCCACCGCGGAAGCGTCAGCAAACCTGGCGCGCTTCGACGGCATTCGCTACGGCGCACGGGTGGACGGCGCCGACCCGATTGAGCTTTACAGCCGGACGCGCGGCGCGGGTTTCGGTGCGGAAGTGAAGCGCCGCATCATCCTCGGCACTTACGTTTTGAGCAGCGGTTACTACGACGCTTATTATTTGCGCGCGCAAAAAGTCCGCACGCTCATCCGCGACGATTTTCTGAAGGCATTTGAAAAGGTGGACGCCATCGTCACGCCGACTTCGCCGACGGCGGCGTTCAAGATCGGCGAGAAATCGGACGACCCGTTGCAGATGTATCTGAGCGATATTTTTACGATTTCATGCAACCTGGCGGGCATCTGCGGCGTCAGCCTTCCGTGCGGGTTCACAAAAACTCCGAAACTGCCCATGGGACTGCAATTACTCGGCAAGCCGTTCGGCGAGGAAATCATTTTGCGCCTCGGGCACGCTTACGAACAAAGCACGCCCTGGCACAAGGAGAAACCGCCGCTCTAATCCGCAAATAATCGGGCTTGCTTTTTAAGTAACTCGATGGTTACTTATCCAACGTATGGTAAAATCCGCACGGTTGAACGACGGCACGGCGGGGCGAAATCCCGAACGCACGCGCGAACGCATCCTGTCCGCCGCGCTCAAGGAATTCGCCGCCAACGGTTTTGCCGGCGCGCGCGTGGACGCGATTGCGCGGCGCGCGGCCATCAACAAACGGATGCTCTACCATTATTTCGGCGACAAGGAACATTTGTTCCGCGAAGTGTTGCGCCTGAAGATGGCCAAACGGCAGGCATGGGCCGAAACGTTGTCGGGTGACCCGGCGGAAAGCCTCACCTTTTGGTTCGAAGCCGCATGCAAAGACACCGACTGGGTCCGCCTGCTGGAATGGGAGGCGTTGCAGGAGGCCGACCAGAGGTTGATTGACGAAAAAAACCGGCGCGCGGCGACGGCACGCGGCCTGGAGCGCATCCGGCAGCGGCAGGCACGCGGCCAGATCTCCGCCGAACTCGACCCGCGCCATGTGATGCTGGCCATGCGGTCGCTGACCATGTTTCCGGCGGCGTTTCCCCAATTGACCCGGCTCATCATGGGGCAGCCGGTTTCCGATCTCCAATTCCAGAAGGAACGCGCGGCCTTTTTGCGGAAATTCGCGGCGGCTTTTCAGCTGGTGCGGAAACCGCGCGTCAAAATCCGCTCAGTGAAATAACCAGCCATGAAAAAATTCCTTTTTCTTTCCACGTTCGCGCTCGCCGCGGCAATGCTGGCCAATGGCTGTTCGCGCGGCAAAAGCAACGCAGGCGGCGCGGGCGTGCCGGTGCTGGTGGCGCGGGCGGTTGAAACGAACCTCCCGGTGCAAATTGATCCGCCGCCGGTGGGCCACGTGATGCCGTATTCGGCCGTGACGGTGCATTCGCAAATCGGGGGCATCATTAGCGAGGTGCATTTCAAGGAAGGCGACGAGGTCAAATCAAACGCGCTGCTGTTCACGATTGACCCGCGGCCCGTGCAGGCGGCACTGGCGGCGGCGCGGGCGGCATTGGCGCGCGACCAAGCACAGTTGGAAAACGCCAAAATTCAATTTGACCGCGAGCAAAAGCTGTTCGACCAGAAACTCGTCTCGCAGGATGAATTCGACACGAGCCGGGCCGGCATGGACGCGCTGGTCGGCACCGTGGCGGCGGATCAGGCGGCAGTCACCAACGCGATGTTGAATCTGGAGTTCACCGCCATTCGCTCGCCGATTGACGGCGTGGTGGGGGTGCTGCAATTATACCAGGGCAACGTCGTCAAGGCGCCGGACGACACGTTGCTGACCATCAATCAGATTCATCCGATCTACGTCCAGTTCGGCGTGCTGGAGCAATTCCTGCCGGAAATCAAACGGGAAATGCGCGACAAAACTTTGCAGGTGACGGTGACGTTTGAAAATATGGACGTGGCGCCGCCGCAGGGCGAATTGACGTTTATTGACAACACCGTGGACGCGACGACGGGTATGATTCAACTCAAGGCGACGTTCCCGAATGAAAACAGCGTGCTGTGGCCGGGACAATTTGTGAACGTGGAGTTGACGTTGTCGGAATTGACGAACGCGATCGTCGTGCCGACGCAGGCGGTGCAAACGGGACAGACCAACCAATTTGTTTATGTCGTGAAACCGGATCCGACGAACGCCACCATTCAAATTGTCGAGGAACGTCCGGTGACCATCGGCATCAATTACGAAAATGAGACGGTGGTGGGAAAAGGTTTACAGGTTGGCGAAACGGTGGTGACGGACGGCCAATTGCGCCTCGCGCCGGGCGTGCAGGTGAGCGTCAAGAGTTCAATCCAGCCTGCCGCGACAGCTTCAGCCACCAACGCGCCATGAGCGTTCCCGAGCTTTTCATTCGCCGGCCCGTGATGACCACGCTGGTCATGTCGGCCATTTTGCTGTTCGGCATCATCGGCTACACCCTTTTGCCAGTGAGCGATTTGCCGAGCGTGGATTATCCGACGATCAACGTCTCGGCCAGTCTGCCCGGCGCAAGTCCCGAAACCATGGCCTCCGCCGTGGCCACGCCGTTGGAAAAACAAATCTCCACCATTGCCGGCGTGGATTCGATGTCTTCGGTCAGCGCGCAAGGTGTCTCACAAATTACGATTCAATTTTCGCTCGACCGCAACATTGACGCCGCGGCACAGGACGTGCAGGCGGCCATCGCCAAAGCAGCGCGGCAGTTGCCGCCGAACATGCCGACGCCGCCGACTTACAGCAAAGTCAATCCGGCGGATTCGCCGATTCTTTTTCTGGCGATGTCGTCGCCGACGCTGCCGCTCTCGAAGGTGGACGATTACGCGGAAAATTTACTGGCCGAACGCATCTCGATGATCAACGGCGTTGCGCAAGTCAACGTCTATGGTTCGCAACAATATGCCGTGCGCGTGCAGGTGGACCCCAACAAGCTCGCGGCTTACGGTTTGGGAATTGATCAAGTCGAGCAGGCCGTCGAAGCAGGCAACGTGGATCAGCCGCTCGGCACACTTTACGGAAAACATCAGGCGTTCGTTGTTCAGGCCAACGGCCAGCTTGAGGACGCGGCGGCATTTCGCCCGCTGATTGTCGCGTATCGCAACGGAAATCCGGTGCGATTGCAGGCATTGGGCAATGTCCTCGACAGCGTGCAAAACAACAAAGTCGCCGCGTGGTATTACACGGCTTCGGGCGGCACGCGCGCCATTGTGCTGGCCATTCAACGCCAACCGGGCGCGAACACGGTGGAAGTCGTCAACAACATTAAAAAAATGTTGCCGCAATTCCGCGAACAGGTTCCGGCGGCGGTGAAGCTGGACATTCTGTTTGACCGCTCGCAATCCATTCGAGCGTCGGTGGCGGATGTGGAACACACTTTGTTTTTGGCCGTTTGCCTCGTCGTACTGGTGATTTTTATTTTTCTCCGAAATTTGTCGGCGACGATTATTCCGAGTCTGGCGCTGCCGATGTCCATCATCGGCACGTTCGCCGTGATGTCGCTGCTCAATTACAGCCTCGACAACCTCTCGCTCATGGCGCTGACGCTCTGCGTCGGGTTCGTCGTGGACGACGCGATTGTGATGCTCGAAAATATCGTGCGCCACATGGAGAACGGCGAGCCGCCGATGCAGGCGGCGCTGAATGGCTCCAAGGAAATCGGCTTCACGATTGTTTCGATGACGCTGTCGCTTTCGGCGGTGTTCATTCCAGTTTTGTTCATGAGCGGTTTGCTCGGCCGGCTGCTGCACGAATTTGCCGTGACCATCGTTTGTGCCGTGCTCGTGTCCGGTTTCGTTTCGCTGACGTTGACGCCAATGATGTGCAGCCGATTTGTCCATGCGGTGCGCGAGAAAAAACACGGACGGATTTATAATTTCTTCGAGCGCTTTTTTGACAGACTGCGCGGCGGCTACGACCGCACATTGCAAGTTGCCATGCGCAACAGCGGCGTGACGCTTTCAGTATCGTTTGTAGTTTTTTTTGCAACGCTCTATTTATTTTATGTGATTCCCAAAGGATTTTTTCCGGACGAAGACACCGGCCAGATTTCAGCGATCACCGAAGCCTCGCAGGACATTTCCTTTGACGCCATGCGCGAACATCAGCAGGTGGCAGCAAAGATTGTCGCCGCCGATCCGAACGTTGACGGCTTCATGTCCGCAATTGGCGCGGGGGGCCCATCCGCCACGTTGAATAACGGACGCATGTTCATGCGATTGAAAGACCGCTCCAAACGCAAATTGAGCGCCAACCAAACCATTCAGGAACTTCGCGTGAAGCTGGCGCAGGTGCCGGGCATCAACGTGTACATGCAAAATCCGCCGCTCATTCGCATCGGCGGCAATGCGACGAAATCGCTCTATCAATACAGCTTGCAAGACACGGATGTAAACGAGCTTTTTCATTGGGCGCCGATTTTGATGCAAAAATTGTCGAAGCAACCGGGTTTTCAGGACGTGACGAGCGATTTGCAAATCGCCAACCCGCAGGTCAATGTGGAAATTGATCGCGACAAAGCCTCCGCGCTCGGCGTCACCGCGCAACAAATTGAAAACGGCCTCTACGACGCTTTCGGCGAACGCCAGTCTTCAACGATTTATACCGACATCGCTGAATACTGGGTTGTTTTTGAAGTGCAGCCGCAATTTCAACTCGACCCGGACGCGCTCTCGCGGCTTTACATCACCAGCGCCAACACGACCACCAATGGCACGCTGATACTTGTTCCGTTGAGCGCCGTCGCCAAACTCACGCGCAACATCGGCCCGATGAGCATTTCGCACGTCGGTCAATTGCCGTCCGTCACCCTGTCATTCAACCTCGCACCCGGCATGTCGCTCGGCACCGCTGTTGCTCAAGTGCAAGAGATCGAAAGCGACCTGCATTTGCCCGTAACCATCACCGGCAGCTTTCAAGGCGCGGCGCAGGTTTTCCAATCATCCGTCAAAGGGCTGGGCCTGTTGCTCATCGCCGCCATTCTCGTCATTTACATCATTCTCGGAATTCTTTACGAAAGTTTCATCCATCCGCTCACGATTCTGTCCGGCCTGCCGTCGGCGGGTTTCGGCGCGTTGCTGACGTTGATGATTTTTCACCTCGATCTGAACATTTACGGCTTCGTCGGCCTCATCATGCTCGTCGGCATCGTGAAGAAAAACGCGATCATGATGATTGATTTCGCCATCTCCGCGCAACGCGAGCATGGCAAAAGCCCCGCCGACGCGATTCACGAAGGCTGTCTCCTGCGCTTTCGCCCGATCATGATGACGACGATGTCCGCGCTATGCGCCACGTTTCCCATTGCGCTCGGGCTTGGCGCGGGCGGCGAATCCCGCCGGGCACTCGGCCTTGCCGTCGTCGGCGGATTGATCGTGTCACAATGCCTGACGCTTTACATCACGCCCGTGATTTACCTCTACCTGGAATCCTTCCATCAATGGTTCCTGCGCAAACGCGCCAAACGCATAGCGATTCAGACCGGCGCCAGTCCGGCGGTGGCGTAATTCACGTCAGTTTCAAATACTCCAGCATCAGCACTTTGGCTCCCGCCGCCGTGAGCACGTAAGCGCTTTGGCCGCCCGCCGACAGTTTTTTTGCAAGAAACGGGTCGTCTTCTTCGAGTATTGTTTGTATGAATCTGGTAATGACCTTGTTGGCCCACAACCTGATTCCAACGAGATACAGCCTGTTGAGCCGGTTGCAAAACTGGGATGATCAGGACAGTTGGAAGGTTTTTTTCGATACTTATTGGCGATTGATTTATTCGGTCGCGCTGAAATCCGGCCTGACGGAGTCCGAGGCGCAGGACGTGGTTCAGGAAACCATCATTTCCGTCGCCAAAAACATCCAGAAATTCAAGCGCGACCGCGGGCTGGGCTCATTCAAAGGCTGGTTGCGGAACATTACGCGCTGGCGGATTGCGGACCAGTTACGAAAACGAACGCGCGCCGCCGGGGAGGAATGGACGATGGCCGAAGCCGGGTCCCAACGATGGGAGGAAATCCCTGGCGTCGGGGACGCAGGTTCCGAATCCATCTGGGAGGAAGAATGGCAATCGAATTTGCTGAAGGCGGCCATGGAGCGCGTCAAGCGCCGGGTAAAAGCGGAACATTATCAAATGTTTGATTTTTACGCGGTCCGGCAATGGCCGGTGGGCAAGGTGGCGCAGACACTGGGTGTCAGCGCCGCCCGGGTTTATCTCGCCAAACATCGCGTTGCGCGGCTGATAAAAAAAGAAGTGCGCGCTCTGGAGAAAAAGTGGGAGTTAATTTGAACCGGATGATGAATGTTTCCGCGAATCGGGACTTTGCATGACAGAACCCATCGATTCAGCGCCGGGCGACAAAGTGGCATCTGAAGCCGCCGCGCCGCCGCTCGTTCCGGATCATCAACT
Source organism: Verrucomicrobiota bacterium (assembly GCA_050011235.1). Lineage (GTDB taxonomy): Bacteria > Verrucomicrobiota > Verrucomicrobiia > Limisphaerales > UBA11358 > UBA11358. Next base: position 16,590 of record JBEKJN010000004.1, read on the forward strand.
CATCCGGAATATTGGCGGCGGCAGCAGCGGCCAGGTGTGGCTGGCCAGAAACGCCCTGGGAACTTATCGCGCCGTCAAAATCGTTTTTGAAAAAAGCTCCCTGCATAAACGCCCCTTTGGCGGGGAACTTGACGGCGTCATGAAATTCGAGCCGATCTCGCGCCAGCACGACGGATTGGTGGACATCCTCCACGTCGGCGGCGGCGAGGCGGCGGGATGTTTTTATTGTGTGATGGAACTGGCCGATGACATCGCCACCGGCCAAAACATCAATCCCGAACATTACCGGCCCCGGACCCTCGAGCGTGATCTGGCCGAGCGCAAGCACCTGCCCATTGGCGAATGCATCCGGCTGGGGGCCACCATCGCGTCGGCCCTGGGTTTCCTGCACCGGCATGGTTTGATTCATCGCGACATCAAGCCTTCCAACATCATTTTCGTGAACGGTTTTCCCAAGCTGGCGGACACCGGGTTGGTCGCCGAGATGTTCGAACCCAGTTCGTATGTCGGCACCGAAGGCTTTATCGCGCCGGAAGGCCCCGGCACGAGACAGGCGGACATTTATTCACTGGGAAAAGTCCTTTACGAAATCAGCACCGGCCGGGACCGGAACGACTACCCGGAACTGCCGGCGCACCTGGAGGACAACCGGGAAGGCCGGGATTTGATCCAATTCAACAAAATCGTCGTCAAAGCCTGCCGGACAAACCCGGGGCAACGGTATAAATCCGCCGACGAATTGATGACTGCCCTGCTCACGTTCCAGTTCTGCCGGTACGACCCGCACAGGGAAAAAACCCGCGACCGGCTGGAAAAGTTGATTGAGGTCGGCGGTATTTGCGTTGCGATTGGCGTCTTCGCCATTTTTCTCTGGCGGATTATCTGGCTTTTGCTGCACGGCCAATGACTGCTTTCTGCCGGCGGACCCGCGCAAGAAAAAGGCCGTGACCTGCCGATAAAGTTGATTGAATCGGCGGGTTTTACGTTGCGCCTGGCGTCTTCACCTTGCGGGTTTGTCGGGCCTCTCCGACCAGAAGCGGTGGGTTGGTCGGAACAAGTTCCACGCTGTGTTCAACGTTGAGCAACAACACCCGGTCTCCGGCAAAACGGCAGGTGAGCGTGATGGCCAGCGGCGTTTCATAATAGGAAAGTTTCGCTGTGTAGGTGTCGTCCGTCGTCCAGGCGCCGCTGGCGGCAACGGGCTGTTCGACCGGTTCCGCAACACGCCAGTCCGCTCCGGCGACAAATGCCGTCCGTCCCTTTTCCCAGACGCCCGAACCACAGGCGATGCGATATTCTTGGCCCAAGCTGCGCACAACGAGGGTCGTGTTCTGTCCCTTGAAATCGAACGTCACCGCGTCAATATTCTGGGCGTTGGTCGGGAACAGATAGGTCCTGCCCGACACTTGCGCGGTGATGGCGGCCGTGGCTGACCCTTGCGGCTGGTGCAACGTCAGACCAGCTAGCGTGCGTTCGAGCTTTTGGTCCGACTCGGCATCGGCCGGCAGCGGCGCCGTCTGCATCGCCGGAAGCAGTTTGTCCCACACCAGGTTCATGATGGCTTGCATGTTTCTGGTTCCGCTGGTGATGGCGACGACGGCGTCCTGTTCCGGCATCACGATGCAAAATTGCCCGAACGCGCCATCGCCGCGGTAAAGGCCATGCCGGCAGCGCCAGAATTGATAGCCGTAACCCTGGTCCCAATCGCTCGTCGGTTCGCTGCCATTGGAAGCCTGCCGTGCGGTGGCTGTTTCCACCCACGCAACGGGTATCAGTTGTTTTCCATTCCACTCGCCTTTCTGCAAATAAAGCTGCCCGAACCGCGCGATGTCCTCCGTCCGAATGTTCAATCCAATGCCGCCCAACGTGATGCCTTGCGGGCTGGCGTCCCAGGTCGGATTTTCAATGCCGAGCGGTTCGAAAAGTCGTGGCCGGAGATAATCGAACACCGTCTGTCCCGTGACTTTTTGCACAATCGCAGACAGCATGTAGCTCCCGGGTGTGTTGTAAACGAACAAGGTGCCGGGTTTGCATTCCACCGGCGCGGCGAGAAACGCGCTGGTTATTTTCTCCTTCGAATGGATGGAATTTTTCATCACCTCACCCACTTGGGCCACGACATTTGAATTCTGGCCGCTGGACATGATCAACAAATCGCGCACCCGCATCGCCTTCAAATAGGGGCTTGGGTTGGTCGGCGCGTCCTCCGGAAAAAAGGAAAGCACCGGATCGTCCAGGTTGAGCTTCCCGTCGGCAATGGCCAGCCCGACAGCGGTGGACGTGAAGCTTTTGCTCAACGAAAACATCTTGTGCGGAATGTCCGCGCCATAGGGCGACCACCAGCCCTCGGCCACAACCTGACCGTGCCGCACCAGCATGAAACTCTGGATGGCGTTGGTCGTGTTCGACTGTTTATCGGCGGCTTCGACAAACGCGAGAATGGCGGCGGAGGAAATCCCCTGCGCCTCCGGCGTGCTGCGCGGCAACGCGAGCGAAGAATTTTCAGCCGAAAGCAAAACACCGGTGCTGGCCAGCAATGACATAACAATCAGTTTTTTCATGGTTGCGAAACGCGCTCACGATATTTGTTTATTTCGGCGTGGCAAGCGCGTTCGTCCGACACCAATATTTTCGTTACAAGGTGATTCCGGTTTAAAAATCCGTGTTCATCCGTGTTCATCCGTGGTAAAAATGTCCCGCCGTTATGGATTACGAAGCGGTCATCGGACTGGAAACGCACGTCCAGCTCAAGACGAAGTCGAAGATGTGGTGCGGTTGCGCCAACGCCTTCGGCTCGCCACCGAACACGAACGTCTGCCCCGTCTGCCTCGGCCTGCCCGGCGTGCTGCCCGTCGCCAACGAGGAGGCGCTGCGGCTTACCGTGCTCACCGGTTTATTGCTGAATTGCCAGATTCCGGCGCGTGCGAAGTTCGACCGGAAGAATTATTTCTACCCGGACATGCCAAAGAATTATCAGGTCACGCAATACGACCAGCCCTCCACGGCGAACGGCTCCATGGATTTCGAGTTCGGCGGCGGCATGGCGCGCGTGCGTATCACCCGCGCGCATCTGGAGGAGGACGTGGGCAAAAATATTCATTTCGAGCGCAACAGCGGCGTGGATTTCAACCGCGCCGGCGTGCCGCTCATGGAAATTGTTTCCGAGCCGGACCTTGCCAGCGCCGACATGGCTTACGAATACCTCAACGCGCTCAAGGACATCCTGGTTTACGGCGGGGTGAGCGATTGCGACATGGAGAAAGGCATGGTGCGGTGCGACGTGAACGTGAGCGTGCGACCCGTCGGCACGAAGGAACTCGGCGCGAAAATCGAAATCAAAAACATGAACAGTTTTTCGGGCGTGCGCCGCGCGCTGGAATACGAAATCCCGCGCCAGATTGAAGTGCTGAACAAGGGTGGCAAGCTCATCCAGTCCACGCGCCGTTGGGACGACGTGGCGGGCGTGACGGAGGAAATGCGGACGAAGGAACACGCGCACGATTACCGTTATTTCCCCGAACCGGATCTGATGCCGTTCGCGCCGACGGAAAAATGGCTCGCCGAAGTGAAGTCCCGCGTCGTCGAACTGCCGTTGGCGCGCAAGCAACGTTTCATGCGCGACTACGGCCTGCCGGCGTCCGATGCGCAAACCTTCGTGTGGGATGTGCCGCTCGGAAATTATTTTGAAGGTATCGCCCGGCAGGCAAAGAACCCGAAGGCTGTTGCCAACTGGGTCATCAATAATCTGCGGGCGAAACTGGCGGAGAGAAACGACTTTGTCGCTAAGCAAATTGCCGAAGATTCGAAGTATGGAAAGGATGTTGTGCTTGCGGCCAACGAAGCTCGTTCGGCAGGAGTGGCTTTTGTTGGATGGAAATTACTCACGCTTTCGGATTTGATGTTCAAGCCCTCCGCGTTGCTTGAACTCATCGGCTTGGTGGATGCCAAAACTATTAGCAGTTCCGCCGCGCAACAGGTTTTTGCCGAAATGTTCGACACCGGTAAATCGCCGTCGGCGATTGTTCAGGAAAAGGGCTTGGCCCAAGTCAGCGACGCAGGTGCGATCGAAGCATTCTGTGATGAGGCTATCGCCGCGAACCCAAATGCCGTCGCAGATTACCGGGGCGGCCGGGTTGCCGCGCTGAACGCTCTCAAGGGCCAGGTGATGAAATTGAGCAAGGGCAAAGCGAACCCGGCGGTGGTCGGCGAAATTCTGGAGCGGAAACTCAAGGCTTAAATGTTTTCATCGGAAATCAAATCGGTTCATTTTACCGGCATTTGCGGCACCGCGATGGCCTCGGCGGCGGCGGCCATGAAAGAGAAAGGTTTTGCGGTCACCGGTTCGGACCAGAACGTTTATCCGCCCATGTCCACGTTTCTCGCCGCGAAACAAATCGAGGTGATGAACGGTTACACGGAACGAAACCTCGCGCACAAGCCGGATTTGGTGGTGATTGGCAACGTGATTTCCCGCGGCAACCCGGAAGCGGAGTTTGTGCTCGATCACAAACTGCGTTATTGCTCGCTGCCGGAGTTGCTCAAGGAATTTTTCATTCGCGGCAAACGCTCCATCGTGATCGCCGGTACGCATGGCAAGACGACCACCACTTCGTTGCTCGCGTGGGTGTTCGAGCACAACGGGCTGAACCCGGGTTATCTCATCGGCGGCATTCCGACCAATCTCGGCCAGGGCGCGCGCTTCACGGACAGCGAATGGTTCATCATCGAGGGCGACGAATACGACACGGCGTTTTTCGACAAGCGGAGCAAGTTCATCCATTACCTGCCGGAAATCGCCGTCATCAACAACCTCGAATTCGATCACGCGGACATTTTTGAAAATCTGGACGCGATTAAAAAATCGTTCTCCCATTTCATCCGGCTGATTCCGCGCAACGGTCTGCTGCTGGGCAATGGCGACGACGCGAACCTCGCGCCGTTGCTCAGTGTCACACATTGCCCGGTCAAGCACTTCGGCCTCGGCGAAGACAACGCGATTCAGGCCTTCAATCTCCGCTATGGCCCGACGGCGACCGAGTTTGAAATTCCCAGTTTCAAATTTCACCTGAACTTGGTGGGCGAATTCAATGTGCGCAACGCGCTGGCGGTCATCGCCTGCGCCAAGCATTGCGGGCTGAAAAATCATCAAATCCAGTCCGCGTTTGATACTTTCAAAGGCATCAAACGGCGGATGGAAGTGCGCGGCATTGCCGGTGGTGTGACGCTGATTGACGACTTCGGCCATCATCCGACGGCGATTCGCGAAACGCTGAAAGCGTTGCGCTTGAAATATCCGCGCGAGAAAATCTGGGCCGTCTTCGAGCCGCGCTCAAACACGACACGGCGCAATGTTTTCCAATCCGAACTGGCCGGCGCCTTTGCCGATGCCGATGCGGTGGTGGTTTCCGAAGTCGCGCGGTTGGAACAAATTGCCGCCGGGGAACGGTTGAATCCCGAAAAGTTGATGCAGGATTTGAAAACGGCCGGCAAGGACGCGGCGTATTTGCCGGATGTGGATTCGATTGTCGCGCACATGGCAAAAAATGCACAGGGCGGTGACATTGTCTGCGTCTTCAGCAACGGCGGTTTTGGCGGAATTCACGGCAAACTGCTGGAGCGGCTCGGCAAAAAGTAACAGGCAATTTACCAAATCTCCATTTTCCCGCCACAAACCCGTACTATTTTCTGGCACATGAATTGCGGCATCGCGGGCATGGCCAAAAAGGCAAATTTAGCAAGGCAGTGGCAAGCGGTGATCGGCCAGGCCGAAATCACCGACCGCCAGCCTTCCGCTCCCGCCGCCGCACTTTACTTGATGCAGCTACGTTCGGCGGCGCGCAAGATTTCCCCGCCCCGCCGCCGGCTGGAAGTTGCCGTGGAACATGAGGCCGATACGGAAACTCCGCGTCCGGTCAAAATCAATCGTCCGCGTTGACTAAGATCGGGGCACTGTCCCGCAAGCGGTGGATTCCCTGCGGGAAAACGAACGGCTTTTCAGCGAAACTCCACCTGTTCAAAACCCGCTTCCCGGAGGAATAATTCCAATTCCAATCGTGCCCGTTGGTCCGCGTCTTTTAGAATCCCGGCATCGCGCGCCGCGCGGCGGATGTCGTCCACGGCATTTTCGCGGGCGGTTTGTTCGAGGTCTTTGTCGAACACGCGCAACAGGCCGGTGGTATGGTCAATCACCATGCTTTGCTTGTCATCGAGGTAGGCGTCGGTGACTTGCGGCGGCGGTAATTTGATCGAGATGCTCTTGCCGGAAATCGTCACGTCGTCCGCCGTGATGCGTTTGAGGTCAATGCCCGCCTTGACGATGCCGTGCGCGAGCAGGAGCACGCGGCTTTCGCCATACCATTTCGCGTCCTGCAGGATGACGACTTTTTCCATGACGTATTTGACCGTGACGAGGTCGGACAGCGTCTGCACCTGTTGCACGACGGTCGCGGTGTTTTCAAAACGCAATCCCGAACCCGTTTTGAGCCAGCGCGAGATGGTTAAGCCAAGATAAACCCCGAAAAACAAGACGGCCAGCGTCATCGCCGTCCAGAAAATCTGTTTTAGCCGCCGCATGACGGGAATGTAGCCCATCTGTGCGCGAAGCAAAGCCGGAAGAAGCAATGGCACGAATTGCGCAAATTTTCACAAATTGGATTCGTGAAATTCGTGTCTGAGAACTCGCGGCGGAACGCGCCACTTTTTCTGGACAAACTTTTTTGCCGGAAGCAAAGCCCAAAATCTGCTTAAACTTTCCGCTTTGCACTTCGCACTTTGAAACTCTTTCATCGTAGCAGCCGACGTTAGTCGGCTCGTTTCTCACGGGATTGGAGCAGGCTCACGTCCGCCGCCACCAAACTTTGCACTTTGCACTTTTCAGTTTGAAACTAGAATGGGTGTGTGAATTTGCCCGGATTTCCCATTTATCGCCCACGCCGGTTGCGGCAATCGCCGGCATTGCGCCGGCTCGTCGCCGAAACGCGCTTGAGCGTCGAACAACTCGTGCTGCCACTGTTCGTCCGCACCGGGCGCAAGTTGCGCCACCCCATCGAGGCCATGCCCGGCGTCTTTCAGCTTTCGCCTGATGAAATTGTGCGCGAAGCGGCGCGCGCCCACACATACGGCATCCCGGCGGTTTTGCTTTTTGGCATTCCCGACAAAAAAGACGCGAAGGCTTCCGGCGCTTATGCAAAAAATGGCATCGTCCAGCAAACTGTCCGGTTGTTGAAAAAAGAAGTGCCGTCGCTGCTCGTCATTACCGACGTTTGCCTGTGCGAATACATGGAGCACGGCCATTGCGGAATTGTCGAAGTCGAGGCGACTTCGACTGCGCGCGGGGCGCGTGCGCTCCGCAGAATTTTGAATGACCCGACGCTGAAGCTGCTCGCGCGCACCGCCGCCAGCCACGCCGAAGCCGGCGCGGACATCGTCGCTCCGAGCGACATGATGGATGGCCGCGTTCGTGCCATCCGCGCGGAGTTGGACAAAAACGGCTTCATCGACGCGCCCATCATGAGTTACGCGGCAAAGTTTGCATCGGCATTTTACGGGCCGTTTCGTGAAGCCGCCGGGTCCGCGCCCCAATTCGGCGACCGGCGGAGTTATCAAATGGACGCCGCCAACGCGAACGAGGCGTTGCGTGAAGTGGCCTTGGACATCCAGGAAGGCGCGGACATTGTCATGGTCAAACCGGCGCTGGCGTACCTCGATTTGATTCATCGTGTCAAAACCGAGTTCGGTTATCCGACCGCTGCCTACGCCGTGAGCGCCGAGCACGCGATGATCAAGGCGGCGGCGGCGCGGGGCTGGATTGACGAACGGGCGATAACGCTGGAATGTCTGCTGGCCATGCGGCGGGCGGGCGCGGACATTCTCGTCACCTACGCGGCGATGGATGTCGCGCGGTGGCTTGGAAAATGACCAATGTCTAAATCCGCGTGACGAATGAATGACAAATGCAGGAAGCCCGAATTCGTCATTTGAGCATTGGAACATTCTTTAGTTATTAGGGCTTCGTCATTAGTCATTCATTTGAATCCTTTTTTTCGGTTTGCCATGTTCGCTTGTGCTGGTTAGGCTGTGCGTTCTCAAAACTACTATGTTTAGATTTTTGCGAAGGCACCGTTGGATTTTAATAGTCGCCATGGCTATCACGTGCATTACATTTGTCTTTTGGGGGGTAGGGCCGGCGGCGCGCAACGGTGGCGGCGGGCGCGGGCGCAGTGATTTTGGCACGATTTACGGCCACAAGATCACGCAGGAAGATTACGTCGAAGGCAGAAACGAGTACGAAATTTTTTATCGGATTCATTACGGCGAGTGGCCGGACAAAAATCCCAATCTCTCTAGAACCGACTTGGAGCGTGAAATCTATATCCATCTTCTATTCGATCAAAAAGCCGCTGACCTGGGTATTTATATCAGCGATGATATGGCGGTGGCGGCGGCGAACGAAATGCTCCGCTCATTTGGGCGAAACGGGCAACCCGTGCCGATGGACGCCTTCGTCAAACAATTTTTGCAGCCGGAAGGCCTGACCGCCGACGATTTCGAGCGGTACATTCGCCATGACCTGATCATCCAACAACTGGTTCAGACGATGGGTTTGCCCGGCGAACTCGTCACGCCGCAGGAAGCAGCCGCGGAGTACGAGCGCGAGCATCGGGAATTTTCCGTGCAGGCCGTTTTCTTTTCCCCGTCAAACTATTTGTCCGCGGTCACGGTCACGCCCGCCGCCGTCGCGCAATTTTACACGAACTACCTCGCCGCCTACCGCCTGCCTGACCGCGTCCAGGTCAGCTATGTCGAGTTCAACGTGTCCAATTACCTGGCGCAAGCGAAGGCGGAATGGGCCAAAACCAACTTCGAGGATATTATCGAGGCGAACTACCGCCAGCTCGGCCCCGATTATTTTCCCGAGGCCAGAACGCCTGACGCGGCCAGGGCGAAAATCCGTGAATTGCTGATCCGGAACCGCGCGCTCACCGACGCGAACCAGCAGGCCAATGACTTTGCCAACGCGCTTTTCGCCCTTGTGCCAACGAACGAACCAGCGAAGCCGGAAATTCTCGCCACGGTCGCCAAACCAAAAGGATTTACCATCCATCTCACCGCTCCGTTCACCAGCGCTTATGGACCGGAAGAATTCGCGGCGCCGGCCGAGTTCACCAAGGCCGCTTTTTCGCTGACACCTGACGAGCCGCTCGCCGGCCCGGTTCTCGGGCCGGATGCTGTCTACATCATCGCGCTGGTCAAACAACTGCCCAGCGAAATCCCGTCGTTCGACCAAATCCGCGCCCGCGTCATGGAGGATTACCGGTTGCATGAAGCCACACTGCTCGCACAACGCGCCGGCACCAATTTCGTTTACACGCTCACCCGCCAGATGGTCGCCAGCCATACCTTTGCGTCGGCCTGCGTTGCCGCCGGTTTGCAGCCACAGGCATTGCCGCCGTTTTCGCTGAGCACACGGGACCTGCCCGAACTGGGTGATCGCGTCGAACTGGATCAGCTCAAGCAGGCCGCGTTCAGCACGCCGGTCGGCCACACGAGCGGTTTCGTAGAAACCAGCGATGGGGGTTTTGTCCTTTACGTTCAATCCCAATTGCCGTTGGATCAGACTGCCATGAACGCACAGATGCCACAATTTATCGCTCAACTCCGCCACGCGCAGCAAAACGAGGCGTTCAACGAGTGGCTTCAGATCGAAGTCAACCGCGAATTGCGTGGCACGCCGGTCTATAACCAACAAGCTGCAACCGGCGCCAGATAAATCGTAATCGTAATCCATTTTTCAACTACGATTGAGACCGGGATTGCGATTCAAAATTGTGAGCTGCATCAAACTCTCGTCACCCGCCGCGCGCAATTTCTGGGAAATTCCCGTCCTCTTTGAGGACGAATACCTGCTCGCGCTTGACAAACCCGGCGGACTTTTGACCTCGCCCGACCGCTATGACCCGCAGCGGCCAAATCTGATGAAGTTACTTCATGCCGCCATCGCCGGCAGCAAACCGTGGGCGCGCGAACGCGGGCTGAATTATCTCATGAACGCACACCGGCTTGATTTCGAAACAAGTGGCGTCATTCTGCTTGCCAAATCCAAACCGGTGCTCGTTACGCTGGCCAATTTGTTCGGCTCTGAAAAACCGCTCAAAAAATACGCCGCGCTCGTGCAAGGAACGCCGACGGAGGAAAAATTCGAGGTGGATGCCGGGCTCGCGCCCCATCCGGTCAGGATCGGCCTGATGCGGGTTGACCCGAAAAACGGCAAACGCTCGCGAACGAATTTTGAAGTGCTTGAAAAATTCTCCGGCTGGACGTTGCTCCGCTGCGAGCCGTTTACCAGCCGCACCCACCAGATTCGCGTCCACCTGCGCCACGCCGGTTTGCCCATCGTCGGCGATGAACTTTATGGCGGCAAACCGCTCTGGCTTTCGCGATTGAAGCGGGATTACCGGCTCAAGCCCGGACATACAGAACGGCCGCTGTTTTCCCGCGTTGCGCTGCACGCGGAACAACTGACGCTGCCGCATCCCGTCACCGGCGAAACCGTGGCCATTTCTGCGCCGTGGCCGAAGGATTTTAAAGTGGCGGTGAAGTATTTGCGTCAGTTTGCCGCGTTGTAGCCGCGCTTGTGAAAGCGCGGGCGGCGTTTCCGCGTTTTAACAAACGCGGCTGCGAAATCACGAAACCGCCCAGTTCAAGATCGCCTTTTGCACGTGCAACCGGTTTTCGGCCTGCGTGAAAATCGTGTCGGCGTTGGCTTCGAACGTTTCCTCGTCAATTTCCTTGCCGCGATAGGCCGGCAGACAGTGCATCACCAACGCGTCCGGTTTGGCCAGCTTCACGAGTTTCTGGTTGATTTGATAACCGCCCAACATTTTCAGGCGCTCGGCGGCTTCAGCCTCCTGGCCCATCGAAACCCAGACATCGGTGTAGAGCAGGTCCGCGCCGCTCGCGGCAGCCTTCAAATCTTCGGTGCAGACAATCTTTTCGCCGGCGCGCTTCAAAATTTCAGCCGACGGCTGGAATTTTTTCGGCGCGGCGATGCGCAGTTGGAACCCAAACTTCATCGCGGCAAAAATCCATGACGCCGCCACGTTGCCCGCGCCGTCGCCAATGAACGTCACGACCTTGCCCGCAATCGGTCCGCGCTTTTCCTTGAACGTGAAAATGTCGGCGATGATCTGGCACGGATGCTCGTCATCCGTAAGCGCATTGATGGTGGGAATTTTGGAAAATTCCGCGAACTCCTCAACATCGCTTTGCGCAAACGTGCGGATGACCACGCCATGAACCATCCGGCCCAGCACACGCGCCGTGTCCTTGACCGGCTCGCCGCGCCCGAGCTGGATGTCATTCGCGTTGAGAAACATGGTTTGCCCGCCGAGTTCGCGGATGCCGACCTCGAAGGACACCCGCGTGCGCGTGGACGATTTGGAAAAAATCAGCGCCCACGTTTGTCCGGCCAGCGGCTTGCGATCCTGCCGCGCCCGTTCGCGTTTGAACACCACGGCGTCGCGCAGGATTTTCTCGATGTCCGCGCTCGGCAATTTTTCCAATGACAACAAATGCTTCATTTTTCAAAAATTTTGGGAATTTTGCCCAAAGAAAGGTTATAAACCAAGTCAGGCCGGGCGTCACTTCTTTTTGCGCGCCGCATTCCAGCCAACGTAGGACAGGCATCTTGCCTGTCTCCATCTTTTCGAATTGAAGTTCGAGACAGGCTGGAAGCCTGTCCTACTTTTTCTTCGCTGCATCCGCCGCGCGCCAAAGATACCAGGCGGCGGTCGTGCGGTGCGGGCGCCAGCGTTCGCCGTGCGCGAGAACTTCCTTCGGAGTCGGCAAATCGCGCCTTTTGTAAGCATGGCGAAAACCGTTGCGCACGCCAAAATCGTCCGCCGGCAAAACATCAGAACGGCCAAGCTGAAAAATCAAAAGCATCTCCACCGTCCAGCGCCCGACACCGCGGACTTCCGTCAGCCGCGCGATGATTTCGTCGTCGGACAGCTTCACAATCTGCCGCGAAGCCGGCACGACCCCCTCCAAAGTTTTTGCCGCGATGTCGCGGATGGACGCAATCTTGGCGAAGGAAAATCCGCAGGCGCGCAATTGTTTATCCGTCACCGACGCCAAATCTTTCGCGCGCGGGAATCTTCGTTTGGGAAACAATTTTTTGAAACGCGTGAGAATGGTGTTCGCCGCCGTGCCGTTGAGTTGCTGGTGCGCCACCGCCTGCACCAGCGATTGAAACGGCGAACGGCGTGTTTCCGGCACGAGCGCGCAAAATCCATGCTCCCGGATGAGCGATTTCATCACGGGGTCGCGCCTGGCCAGATGTTTGTGAGCTGCGGGCGTCATGCAAAAGTCACGCCAGCGATTTGACGACTTCCTCAATTCTCACGATGCCTTCGCCGGCTTCCTGCGGCTTGAGATTCAGTGGCGGCAGCAGGCGCACAATTTGTGTGCCCGCCGGAATGGTCATCACGCCGAGTTGGTGCAGGCGATTGACAAATTGGAGGGCGGCGGTCTTGTCACTCGCGGCCAATTTGGGAATTTTCTCCTTTTCAACCAATTCCAGGCCGAGCATGAAACCGAGGCCGCGGGCCCGTCTGATCACCTGCGGATAATTTGTCGCGAGCCGTTCCAGCTCCTGTTTGAGCCATTCGCCGAGTTTGCGCGCATTTTCGTCGAGCCGTTCCTGTTCAATCACTTCGAGCACTTTGAGCGCGACGGCACAAGCCAGCGGTGTGCCGCCAAACGTCGTGGCGTGTGTGCCCGGCCCCAGCAAATCGGCAAATGGCGCGCGCACCCAGAACGCGCCGATGGGAAACCCGCCGCCGAGCGATTTGGCCATCGAAAGACCGTCGGGCAGAAACTTTTCGCCGCCGGGAACATTTTCCAGAATCCGTTGAAAACTTTGAAATTTCCCGGTGCGATAATGTCCGCATTGCACGCCATCCAGGAACAACAGGATTTTCTTCTCGTCGCACAAGGCGCGCAGGCCGAGCAGGTATTCGGGCGTCGCGGGCGTGATGCCGCCTTCACCCTGCACGCCTTCAATCATGATGGCAACCGTCGCGGGCGAAAGCGCGTTGCGCGCCGCGGCCAGATCGTTGAACGGGATGTGCCGGAAACCCGGCATCATCGGCTCGAACCCTTTCTTCACCTTTTCCTGGCCGGTGGCGGCGATGCCGGCCAGCGTGCGTCCGTGAAAGGAATTTGTCGCCGTCAGAATTTCAAACCGGCCTTCGTCGTGGCCAAATTTCCGCGCCAGTTTGAACAGGCCTTCGTTGGCTTCCGCGCCACTGTTGGCAAAAAAGCATTTGCCGGGGCCGATGCGTTTGACGAGTTCAGCGGCGAGCCGGCCCTGCGGTTCGGTGAAATAAAGGTTCGAGACGTGGATGAGTTTTCGCGATTGCTCGACCAGCGCCTCGGTGATGGCCGGGTGCGCGTGGCCCAGGCAGCACACGGCAATGCCCGCGCCGAGATCGAGGTAGCGTTTGCCGGCGACATCAAACAAATAACTGCCCGCGCCGTGGCTGAGGACGAGCTCGAAGCGACCGTAGCTCGGCACGACGTTTTTGCTGAACAACTCCCGCACCGACTCGAACTGGTTGTGAACGAGTGGCGGCGGCGATGGCACAATTTCTTTCATCTTTATAATTTGCGATTGAGGATTGACAGGAACTGCCTGAATCCCGCAACCGCACGTAAATCGTAAATCGAAAATCGTAAATTACAAAACGATTTCCGTCCCGACGCCCTCATCGGTGAAAATTTCCAGCAGCACCGCGTGCGGCACGCGG